>DATBGJ010000296.1:0-3016 GCA_036558045.1 Thermoanaerobaculia bacterium | reverse complement strand
GCAGAAGTGTTAGACGCAGGTACATCCCCCCAATCCTCCTCCGACGTATCCTCTCCTGAAACCCGTTTCGGCGAGCGTGGAGGACTTTCATGCGCGATTGGGAAACCCTGGGAGGCGTCGATCCCCGTCAGTTGACCGCGGCCCGGCTGCAGCTTCACTGGTTGGCCCAGGCCGCCGCGGCGGTGGGCAAACAGCTCCTGCCTCACCAGCCGGACTACAGCGAGCAGAGCTTCCAGTGGTCCGGCGGGCTGCGGGCGCTCGTCCAGGCCACAGTCGAGGCCGCGCGGCCGTTCCGCGCCGGGCTGCGGCCGTCGCCGCCCGCTCTGCTGCTCGCCGGTGACGGGGGCGAGATCCTGTGCGAGCTGCCCCTGGAGAGCCGCACGTCGGAGGAGGTCTACGGCTGGATGAGCGAGCGGATCGAAGAGCTCCTCGGCCGTCCTCTGGCGCAGCCCCTGGAGCGTCCCGGCGAGATGCCGCGGCATTCCATCGGCGAGGCCGACGCCTTTGCCGAGATCGGTCGGTACTTCGCGGACGCGGACCGCCTGCTGCGCAAGGTTCAGGATGAGAACGCCGGCGCCTCGCCGGTGCGCTGCTGGCCCCACCACTTCGACGTCGCGACACTGATCGCTCTCGACGCGGGAGCTGACGCCGAATCGGCGCGCTCCATCGGCGTGGGCCTGAGCCCCGGCGACGAACGCTTCAGCGAACCGTACTTCTACGTGCTACCCTGGCCGGCACCGAAAGGCGAGCTGCCCGAGCTGGCCGGCGGCGGTTGGTGGCACACCGAGGGCTGGACCGGCGCCGTGCTGGAAGCGAGCCGCTTCACCGGCGCGCCCGATCAGCCCCGTCAGGTGGCGGATTTCCTGGGGTCGGCGGTGGCGGCCTGCCGGAAACTACTGTAGAGGGAGCTGAGACAGTCCATGAACGACGCGCACTGGCACGACCTGGGACCCGTCGAGGAGCTGGCGAAGGAACCCCTGCGGCAGATCACGATCGGCCGCAACAAGATCGCGTTGAGCTACAAAGACGGCCGGTTTGGCGCCATCTCCGGCGCCTGCAACCACGTCGGCGGACCGCTCGGCCAGGGAACGCTGGACGGCGATTACGTCGTCTGCCCCTGGCACCACTGGAAGTTCCACCACCGCACCGGCGAAGGCGAGCCCGGGTTCGAGCAGGACTGCGTGCCGCGCTACGACCTGCGGGAGCAAGGCGGACGCCTGCTGCTCAACCTGCGGCCGGCGACGCGTCGCAACAAACTGCCGCACGCGCCGCACCCGCTGGCCCGTCCGGTGAATCGCGGCGAAGGGCCGGTACGCGTGCTGGGGATCTCGACCACGGTGATGGATCCGGCCTACCCGCGCTACTCCACCTCCGAGGCGCTGCTCGAGACGGCGCTCGCCGCCGCCGCCGCGGACCTCGGCGCGGAGACGCGCCGCATCTGCTTGAGCCATCTCCGTTTTCGTCCCTGCGAGGGCTATTACTCGAAGAGCGCCCACGCCTGCACCTGGCCGTGCTCGATCACGCAGATGGACCCCGCCGACGAGCTGACCGAGGTCTACGAAGGGATCGTCCACTGGGCGGACGTCATCCTGGTCTCGACGCCGATCCGCTGGGGCTCGGCCAGCTCGCTCTACTACAAGATGGTGGAACGCATGAACTGCGTGCAGAACCAGGTCACCCTGCACAACCGGGCGCTGCTGCGCAACAAGGTGGCGGCGTTCATCATCACCGGCGGGCAGGACAACGTGCAGGCGGTGGCCGGCCAGATGCTCGGCTTCTTCGCCGAGGTCGGCTGCGTCTTCCCGCAGTTCCCCTACATCGCCCACTCGCGCGGCTGGACGGCGGAGGACATGGAGCGCAACGTCGCCTACGTGCAGCAGAGCGAGTCGCTCCACCAGGGCGCGCGCGAGCTGGCGGCGCGGGCGGTGACCATGGCGAAGGTCCTGCTCACCACGCAGGTCGAGCCGGAGAAGGTCTGCCGCGGCGGCCGCAAGGGCTCGCGGCCGATGGCGCCGGAGTCGCCGGCGGAGATGGCGGCGGCGGTGGAGATGAGCTGACCTCGCCGCACGCGCCGTGAAACTTCCGCGGCGGATTTCCGTAGCAAGAACCACCTACGGAGCTTCAAAGGCGCGCGAAGCGGCGGGGGTGGCCGGAGAGGGAACCCGGCCACCCCCGACCGCGCATCCTTGGACAATCAACCTTGGCCGATCTCGATCCGGCGAACCGCCTCGGCGAATTCTTCGACAACAGCCAGCCGGTGCAGCGCCTCCAGGACCTGCTTGTAGTCCAGGGCGACGTATTCGTGGATGAGTACGTTGCGAAACCCTGGCAGCTTCTTCAGCTCCCCGACCATGTCGGCAGGAAACCCGGGGATCGCAGCCAGGTTTCCGACCGCGTCCGTGTAGTCCTGAAAACGGAGCCGGTGACGGGCCGAGAGCTCGCTGGCGATGTCGATCACGACCTGACAGACGGTCTGCAGAGAATGGAGGACGTCATTCCTCAACGAAATGTTCTCGCGTAGGATCTCGGGTCTGGCCACCCGCGGGCGAAGCTCGTAGAGGTGATCGAGGTGCAGGCGCAACTCGACCAGGCGATCGATGACGGGGCTCACCGCGCGAGGGCCTCCAATTGGAGCTTACGTAGGCGGTCCAGCCAGGGCTCCAGGTCCGCCGCTCGGATCTGGACGTCCCGCACATAGGCGTGGTCGGCCTCCGGATCACCCACGAACAGCCGGATTCCATAGATGATGTTTCGGCCCAACAGCGGTGGAGCATCATTAAGGACGACTACGTCCACCTCGTTGTGATGGAGCACGGAGATCAAGTCGGAGCCCAGCCGAATCCTCATATCGAAGCGGTCGCTGGGCGTGGGATGACGATCCCATTGAAGGAGGACCCCCACGTCCACGTCGCTTTCGCGGTGGGCGCGACCTTCGGCATGGCTGCCGAAGAGGTAGGCAGAGGCAACTCCGAGGTCCGGGCGGTCCTCGAAATATCTCCTCAGGGCGTCGAGCTGC
>DATBGJ010000295.1:0-2314 GCA_036558045.1 Thermoanaerobaculia bacterium | reverse complement strand
TTTCCCTTCGTCACGGAACCGTGACCGCCCGCCCGCGGGGGGCGGAGTTGACGGGGGAGCTTGTTCGGGTGTATAACAAGCGACGTAAGCGGAAGTCCCTCAGCGACTTACCTTACGTCCGCAGCTCCATTCGTCTCTTGCGTCAATCCAAGGGGGTCTCGACGTGACATTGAAAGTCGGTCAGAAGGTGGTTTACCCCAACCACGGCGTCAGCCTGGTCGAAAAGATCGAGCCAGGCCATATCGATGGGGTGGAGCAGCTCTATTTTCACCTCCGTCTCCTCGCCAACAACTCCAAGGTCATGGTGCCGAAGTCGAACCTCGAGCTGGTGGGCTTGCGCCCGCTCTGCCACACGCGCGACGTTCGAGCCCTGTTCGAGATCCTTGAGGACGGTAACATCGACACCTACAAGGACTGGAAGGGGCGGTACAAGCAGAACCTCGACAAGATGAAGACCGGTCGGTTGACGGACGTGGCCGAGGTGCTGAAGAACCTGCGCCTCGTCTCCCAGCGCAAGAGCCTCTCCTTCCGCGAGAAGAAGATGTACGAGCGCGCCAAGTACTTCATCGTCAGCGAGGTCGCACACGTCAAGGGCATCAACGAGCGGGACGCGGAAGAGCTCGTCGAACGGGCTCTGAACTCCAGCCTGGAGAAGCGGTCGCGGGCCAAGGTCGCGAGCTAGGCTTCAGGAGTTTTTACCCACGCAGTACCGGGAAGGCCGCTCTTCGGAGCGGCCTTCGTTTTTGGGCTAGAATCCACCCCTCATGTCCCGCCCGCTCGCCGTATCCCTGCTCGTCCTCCTGCTGCTGCCCGCGACGGCGGCGCCGCAGGATCCGCGGACGCTCGCCGAAGGTTCCGCGCCGAGCGCGCTGCAGACGGAGCTGCGGCTGGAGCAGCGCCTCCTGGCGCTCGATCTGGTGAGCTACCGCGAGGCCCGCGAGCGCGACCAGCGCGCCCGGCAGGCGGTGGACGAGGTCCTCGCGCGCGTCGACGAGGCCCTCGCCGGCGACGCGGTGACCTTGGGCACCCTGGAGGACCTGCGCAACGATCTCGACGCCGCGCGGGCCGTGGCGCGCATCACCGAGCAGCGGCTCGGCGGCGAGTTGGAGAAGATCCAGGAGCGCCTGCGCCGCATCGGCCTCCTTGAAGGCGACACCGGCGCGCCCGCCCGCGCCGCCGATCCGATCAGCGGGCGCTGGCGGGTGACCGTCCTGCCGCAGAACGCCACGGCGACGTTCGACCTCCGCCTCAGCGGCACCGTGGTGACCGGCTCCTATTCGGTCGCCGGCGGCTCGCCCGGCTCGTTCCGCGGCACCTACACCAACGGCCGGCTGCGGCTGGAGCGCATCGACGCCCGCGGCGGCTTCGACAGCGTGTGGGAGGGAACGGCCGCCGGCGGCCGGATGGCCGGCACCTGGATGTCCAACGAATTGGTGACGGGGCAGCCCACGCGCGGGGACTGGACCGCCGTCCGGGAAGGCGCACAATCGCCGTGAACAAGGACAATCTGCTCTACACGACCATCGGCGTTCTCATCGGCTTCGTCTCCGCCTACCTGCTGTTCGAGGCGATGGCCTCCCGCCAGCCGCCGCGCCTGACGCCCGAGCTGCGCGCCCAGATCGCCCTTTCCGAAGAGGAGCTCAGGTCCGGCGGAGCCGCGGCGGAAGGACCGACCGACGCGCGGACGGCTGACACCTCGAATCCTGCCATGGGCGGGGCGGCGGGTCCCGGCGTCGGCGGACCGATGAATGCCCAGGTCCAGCAACTCAAGGAGTACGTGGAGAAGAATCCCAACGACGCCGACGCCGTGCGGCAGCTCGCCAATCTCAACTTCGAAATCCGCAACTGGCCGCGGGCGAAAGAGCTGTACGACCATTATCTGAAGCTGCGCCCGAACGATCCGGAGGTGATCGTCGATCTCGGCGTCACCTATCGGGAGACGCAGCATTTCGACCAGGCACTGGAGCGCTTCCGCCAGGCGCGGAAGCTGGCTCCCGAAAACTGGACGGCGCTGTACAACGAGGTGGTGGTGCTGGCGTTCGATCTCAAGCGCTACGACGAGGCGAGCTCGGTCCTCGAGGATCTGCAGCGGATGCAGCCCGGCAATCCGGACGTGGCGAAGCTCGCCGACGCCGTCGCCCGCCAACGCAGCGCCGCCTGATGACCCGGCTCTTCGTGATAGCCCTCCTGCTCGTCATCCTCTGGCTGGCCCTGAAGAACTTCAAGCTCCAGCTCAAGGTGACGTTCGGCCAGGGTCCAACCCGGCCGGCGCCGCCGGCTCTCCGCTCGGAAACGCTGGTGCGCTGCGCCCGCT
>DATBGJ010000294.1:0-2352 GCA_036558045.1 Thermoanaerobaculia bacterium | reverse complement strand
GTAGTCCGCGCGCCGGAGCCGCTGCCACATCTCCTCGCTGGAGCCGGCCTCCAGCCGGCCGCGCGCCGCGATCTGGGCGGCGTGCTCCTCGGCGGCGCGGGTGAGCGTCGGCGAGAGGCGCAACGGCGGCGCACCCACCCTCTGCCGCTCGGCGTTGAGGAGCCGCAGCAGCTCCGGCCGCGGATCGTTCTGGGCTCTGCCCGCGCCGGCGGCGAGGAGGAGAAGGGCGAGCAGGGAGAGGGCGCGGCGCATGGCATGGGGTTCAACGTGAGGTGGAGGAGGCGTTGTTCCCGGAGATGGGAAGCGATCTGCGATACCATCTCCCGCGCTTTGCACACGGTCCCGCAGCCGGCGCCAACGCGCCTCAGCGATCATGAACGCCCGGTCGGGGTGCATCTCTGGATCCTCGCTTTCGCGTGGGGAGCCTGGTGTACCGGCTTCTACTCGCTGATGCTGCTTTCGTTTCTGCTGCAGCCTGTCCAGGACGCCTTCGGTCTTTCGGAGTCGAACCTCGCCTGGCTGACCGGCGTCGGCATCGGCATGACGGGCGTCGGCGGGCTCCTCTTCGGCTGGATGAGCGACCGCTTTGGACGCCGGGCCTCGCTCGCCGTCTCCATCGCGGCGTTCTCGCGCGGCAACGCCGCGTGCGCTCTGGCCTCCGGCGCCAGTGGGATGATCGCGGCCCGGGCGTTGGCGGGCCTCGGCATCGGCGGCACCTGGGGCGCGGGCCAGGCGATGCTCGGCGAGACGTTCCCGCCCGCGCTGCGCGGACGTTACGGCGCCATCGCGCAGACCGGCGCTCCGGCGGGGCTCGGGCTCGCGGCGATCGTGGGGTCGTTCCTGGCACCCGCGGTGGGTTGGCGCACGGTCTTCCTCATCTCGGCCGCGCCGGCCTTGGTACTGCTGGCCTGGCGCTGGCTGCCGGAGTCGGACCTGTGGCTGGAGCACCGCCGGCGGCTGCGCGCCGGAACCTTGGACTCGCCTCATGCCCGGCGTCCCATCCTGGCGCAGTTGGTGGCCGCCGACCTGTCGGGGGTGTTCACCAAGGCCTTCATCCTCACCATCTTCAACATTTCGGCGTACTGGTTCGCGGTCGTCTGGCTGCCCCGGTATCTGCAGAAGGAGCGCGGGCTCTCGCCCGGCTGGTGGACGCTGACCTTCGTCGCCGGCTCGCTGCTGGGCTACCTCACCTTCGGTTGGATCTCGGACGTGATCGGGCGCCGGCGCGCCTTCTCGATCTACTGCGCCGTCATGGCGGCCGGCGTGGTGATGGTGACCCTGTTCTGGAACGTCATCGCTTCGCACCCGGCCGTGGGGTTTGCCTGCATGTGCGTCGCCGGCGTGGGCACGGGCACCTGGTCCGGCTTCGGCCCTTACTTCTCGGAGCTCTTTCCGACGCGGGTGCGCGGCGCCGCCATGTCGGTGATCATGAACGTCTCGCGCAGCGTGCAGCTCCTGACGCCGCCGCTCATCGTCGCCGTGTCAGCGCGCTGGGGTCTGGCGGGAGGCGTCGCGCTCGCCGCCGGCTTCTCCGCGCTGGCCGGCGTCTGGGTGTGGAGCCTGCCGGAGACGGCCGGCGCGCGGATCGAGGTCTGAGCCATGGCAGCCGACCCCCTTGCCCCGTCCGGCACCCTCGGCATGCGCCGGGTGGTCTCCCGCTGGGAGATCGTCGGCTTCTCGATCAACGACGTCATCGGCAGCGGCGTGTATCTGCTGCCGGCCGGGGCGGCCGCCATCCTGGGCTCGGCGAGCGTGGGCGCGGTGGCGCTGGCGGGCTTCGCCGTGCTGCTCCTGGTGCTCTGTTTCGCGGAGGCGGCGAGCTACTTCGACCGGCCGGGCAGCGCCTACGTCTATACCCGCGAGGCGTTCGGTCCCCTGGTCGGCTTCGAGGTGGGCTGGATGACCTGGCTGGCGCGCGTCTCCTCGGTCTCCTCGCTGTCGGTGGGCTTCGCCCGCGCGCTCGGCTATCTCTGGCCGGCCGCCAACCAGGGATGGGGACGGACTCTCGCGATCATCCTGCCGGTGCTCGCCTTGACCGCCATCAACGTGATCGGGGTCAAGTCGGGGGTCCGCACGGCGGTCTTCCTGGCCGTCACCAAGACCCTGCCGCTGCTCATCTTCGTCGTGGTCGGTCTGTTCTTCGTGTCCTGGAGCCTCGGGACGTCGGTGGCTCCGAAGTCGGGCGCAGGGACCTTCGGAGATGCGGCGCTGCTGCTGCTCTTCGCCTATGCGGGGTTCGAGAACACGGCGGCGCCAGCGGGCGAGTTCAAGAATCCGCGGCGGGACGTACCGTTCGCCCTCATCGTGCAGATCGTCATCGTGACCCTCATCTACACCGGCGTACAGTGGGTG
>DATBGJ010000293.1:0-5667 GCA_036558045.1 Thermoanaerobaculia bacterium | reverse complement strand
CGAGCTCCGTCGAGCAGGGACGCGACGTCAAGAAGCCCGCCCCGGAACGCGCGCAAGCCCTGTTCCGCGCCGCCTGCGTCACCCGCCACCAGGGCCTCGAAATCCTGGGCACGGAGCTGGAGCCGGACTGGTTCCTCTACGAAGGAGCCTACGAGAACGATCCTTTCGCCAAGGCGCGGACCTCCGGAGCGTTCCAGCATCTCGGGCCCACGCCGGACGAGCGCCAGCGGGCCCGCCGCAGGACGGCGATACCGATGAAGCGGTTCCACTACCGTTACCGCGGGGCCGATCTCGCCCGCGAAGCCGCGGCGGTCCTGCCGGACGGCTCGCCCGAGAGAGCCGCCATGCTGGTCACCGCCGGCAACTGGTTGGAAGGCCGCGATCCCAAGGCGGCGCGGCCGTTCTATGACGCCCTGCTCGCCTGCTGCGGCGACACCGACCTCGGCCGCCGCGCGCTGGCCGTCAAGGCGATTCCGAACGTGCCGGATACGTGTCCGGCGGAGACGCGGGCCGGGGAAGACCGGTAAGAATCAGCTCCTCACGGCACCCACGCATACCCGATCTTCAGGAACAAGGTCCGGTCCGTCCGCGTCAGGTCGATCCGCTGATCGCCGAAGGAGTTGTCCGAATAGCCGACGAAGAGGACGGTCTGCGGATTCAGCTTGTAGGAGAAGAGGAGCTGGCTGAAGAGCGTCTCCGTTTGGTCGTCCACCTCCACGTGGTAGAGGGCCGGCGTGCGGTCGATGTCGGTGTACTGGAGGATGGCGCGCAGGAAGGTGCGGACGTTGAACTGGTAGACCGTGGTGAGCTGGCTGAGGTTGGCCGTGTAGAGGTTGCCGCCCTCCACGTCCAGCTTCTCGTAGATGTGCGTCAGCACGGTCCGCAGGTGCAGCCCCAGGTTGTAGCGCACCGTGGGCTCGAGATGAAGGATGTCCCCCGCCTGCGTGTTGACGAAGTCGATCTCGTCGGAGAGGCGCGTCTGCAGGCTCAAATAGAGGTCGCCCGTGGGCTGTATTTCGAAAAAGATGTTCGAGAACTTCTCGTCGAAGGTGACGCCGTTGAAGAAGCGGTCGCGCACGCCGCCGTCGAGCGAGATGAACGACTGGAGAGGGCCGTTGACCTCGAACCAGCTCTCCCACTCCTCTTCGAGGAGCTGACCCGCCTGATCCTCGCGGCGGTCCCAGTCGGCGCCGAGGTTGGCTTTCGTGTACCCGCGCCAGTCGCCTTGCCAGAGGTGGCCCAGGCCGGCGAGCGAAAACTTGTAATCGACGCGCGGCATGAAGCCCATGTCGGCCCGGAAGTCGCGGCCGACGTCCTCATAGCGCGCGTAGCCATACCAGTCGCGGGCGTTGTAATCGTAGGAGAGCCAGTAGGCGTCGTCCTGCCGCCTGCCGGACGGCTGGCCGAAGCCGGCGACGACGCTGCCGGGATACTCGGTCTGGGAGCGCAGGAACTGCCCGCGGAAGACGCTGGCATCGTTCATCCGGTAGCGGCCGTCGATGCCGGCGACGTTGTTCCTGTAATCACCGCCGTCGCGACCGGTGAAGAGGACGCCGAGGGCCGAGGACTTGCCGAGGTCGCGCCGGTAACGCAGCACCGCGTCGTTCGTCTCCACGTCGAGCGAGGTCGCCGACGAGCCGTTGGCGCCGGGGAAGAGCAGATTGGTGCGGTCGTCCCGCGCGGCGAAGACGCCGACGGCGTGCTTTCCCTCCTTGCCGGTCAGCTTGACGCCCCAGGCGGGATCGGCCACGTTGCGGCTGAAGACCGCCTGGAACGGCGTGCTGAAGAAGTCGGCTCCCTCGAGGAAGAACGGCCGCTTCTCCGGGAAGAAGAGCGCGAACTGGTTGTTGACGTCGAGCTGCGCGGCGTCGGCTTCGACCTGCGAGAAGTCCGGGTTGAGCGCGGCGTTCAGGGTCAGGTTGGGCGTGATCCCCCACTTGGCGGTGAGGCCGAGGTCGGACTCGACGTCGCCTTCCGCGAGGCCTCCCTGCGGGAAATCATTCCGGCGATCCGTGCGGCTGGCGGTGGCGGTGGGCGCCAGCTCGATGTTCTTCCCCGGCGTCACCCCCGAGAAGCCGCTCATCTTCGATTCCTGGCAGAGATAACAACTGACGTTGCGGTCGAGAGGATGGCTGGAGATGCGGGCGCGCTGGCTGCGCGGGTAGAAGCGCAGGGCGTCGAACCCCCAGGTCTGGTCCCCCTCGGTGCGCTGGAAGCGCAGCGAGCTCCAGGGGATGGCGATCTCGACGGCGTAGCCATCGGCATTGATCTTGCCGGCCGAGGTCCAGATGGCGTCCCAGGTGTCGTCCTCGTTGCCGGCCACGTCGTCCATGAACATGTCCATCTGCACGCCGAGCGGATTGACGAAGAACTCGAAGGCCCGCCGCTCGTCGTTGAAGGTGTCGAGCACGATGCCGACGAAGTCGTCGTCGAAGGCCTTGTCGCGGTCCAGCAGATGGGCGCGGATGGCCGCCGGCTCGGGATCGTGGGCGCGGAAGCCCACGTAGAAATTGTCTTTGTCGTAGGTCAGCAACGCCTCCGTCTGGACGTCGGGCGGCAGGTTCTCCTTCGGCCGGGTCTCGTACTTCAGCTCGACGACGGCGGCGTGCTCCCAGGCCGCCTCGTCGAGCACGCCGTCGACGACGACCGGCGAGTCCGCGCGGCCGACCTTATGGACCGGACGCTGCGGGCGCGGCGCGGCGGCGCCGCCTTCCTGAGATTGCCGCGCGGCGAGCGGCGAGGCGAGCGCGAGCAGCGCGCAAAGGACAACTGTGCATCTCCCGTTCATCATCCCTCCCGCTTGACTACTCCGGTAGTACGGAGGACCGGCTGATTGGTTTCAGGCCGGTTTCTCCCCTTAGACGCGCGGGAGACGGAATCGGTTTGCCGCGGAGCGGGCCCATCGAGCTAACCTCTCGCCGAAGGCCCCGTCTAAGGAGTCGCATGGAACGCACCGAGGCCATCGTGGTGGAACGCGCCCGAGAGGGAGACGCCGACGCTTTTCGCGAGCTGGTGGAAAGCTACAGCGCGAAGCTCTTCCGGCTCGCCTGGCGCATCACCGGCGACGAGCAGAGCGCCGAGGACGCGGTGCAGGAGACCTTCCTGCGCGCCTACCGCTCGCTCGACCGCTTCGACGCCCGTTCCCAGTTCGGCACCTGGCTCCACCGCATCGCGGTCAACGCGGCGCTCGACCTCGCGCGCAAGCAACAGCGGCACCGCGACCGCCGCGAGGATTGGCCCGAGGAGACGGCCGGCGACGAGCCGCTGCCCTCTCGAGACCCGGGACCGGACCGCATCGCTCTCAGCCTGGAGGTGGAGCGCGCCGTGCGCTCGGGGATGGCGGAGCTCTCGCCGATGGAGAGGACGGCGTTCGTCCTGCGGCACTTCGAAGGCCGCTCCATCGCCGAGATCTGCGAGCAGCTCGGGCTGGGCGCGAGCGCCGGCAAGCAGGCCATCTTCCGCGCCGTCAAGAAGCTGCGCCGCGTGCTGGAGCCCCTGGTGCAGACACAGGAAGTGAGACTATGAACACCCTCGAAGACGACGATCTCATCCTCTATCTCTACGGCGAGGCCGAAGATCCGGAAGCCGTGCGCCGGCAGCTCGAGTCCTCGCCCGAGCTGCGCGCCCGCTGCGAGACGCTGCGGCTGGTGCTGGCCGCCGTCGATACGGCCGCCGTCCCCGAGCGCGGCGAATCCTACGGCGCCGAGGTGTGGGCGCGGCTGCAACCCCGCCTCCCCAAAAGGCGGCCGGCGGGCCGGCTGATCGCCTTCCCGTCGATCTCCCCGCAGCGCTGGCAGCCTCTCGGCTGGGCGGTGGCGGCGCTGCTCCTGATCGCCGTCGGTTTCGGCCTCGGCCGCTTTTTTCCGCGGCCGGCGGCGCTGCCGCGGGAAGCGCGCGACCGCATCCTGCTCGCCTCCGTAGCGGCCCACCTCGACCGCTCCGAGAGGCTGCTGGTGGAGGTCGCCAACGCTCCCGGCGCCGCCGCCGCTGATCTTTCGGCGGAGCGCGCCTGGGCGCGCGATCTGCTCGCCGCCAACCGTCTCTATCGCCAATCGGTGCGCAACGCCGGCCGGCAGCGGCTGGCCGTCGTGCTCGACGAGCTCGAACCCTTCCTCCTGGACCTCGCCCACGCTCCCGACGAGGCGCCGGCGGAGGAGATCGCGGCGATGCGGGAACGCATCGCCGAGCAAAGCCTGCTGTTCAAGGTGCGGGTCGCCGGCAACCGCCTCGACCCCAGGAAACAGACTCTCTAGGAGATGACTGATATGCGACACACCATCCTGTACCTCTGCCTGGGCGTCCTGCCCATGGTGTCTGGATTGAGCTTCGCGCCCTGGTCGGCCCTCGCCGCCGCCGAGGCGCCGAAGGACGAGCTTTACGGCCAAGCGCGCAAGGACCTCGACGCCGGACGCTTCAACGCCGCCGCCGAGAAGTTCGGCCAGGTGATCCAGCGGGGCGGGGCGAACGCGGACGCCGCCCTCTACTGGAAGGCCTATGCCCAGAACAAGGCCGGCAAGCCGGGGGACGCCCTCGCCACCCTGCGGCAGCTCGGCGGCTCCTACCCCAAGAGCTCCTGGGTGGACGACGCCAAGGCCCTGGAGATGGAGATCCGCGGCGAATCCGGCAAGCCGCCGAACCCGGCCGCCGAGGAGGACGAGGAGCTGAAGCTCTACGCCCTCAACGGCCTCATGGCCTCCGACTCCAAGCGGGCCGTGCCCATGCTGCTCAAGTTCCTGGAGGGGCGCCACTCGCCGAAGCTCAAGGAGCAGGCCCTCTTCGTGCTCTCCCAGAGCGACTCGGCCGAGGGGCGGAAGGTGCTGGTGGACGTGGCCCGCGGCAATCGCTATCCCGAGCTGCAGCGCAAGGCGATCGAGTCGCTCGGCGTCGCGGGAGAACCGGCGGACGTCCAGGCACTGGCGGAGATCTACGCCTCGACGGACAAGCCGGGGGTCAAAATCGCCATCCTCGACGCCTATCTCATCGCCGACGAAACCGCCCGCGTCTTCGCCGCCGCGCGCGACGAGAAGGACCCCGAGGTGCGGCGCAAGGCCATCAACCAACTCGGCCCCATGGACGCCACGCAGGAGCTGCGCCAGCTCTACCGCAGCGAGACCTCGCCGGCCCTGCGGATGACGATCCTCGACGGCCTCGCCGTGGCCGACGACGCCTCGGCGCTGATCGAGATCGCCCGCGAGGAGAAGGACCCCGGGCTCCGCCGCAAGGCCATCTCGGGCCTCGGCATCAACGACTCGCCGCAGGCGGCCGCGGCGCTCAAGTCCCTCTACACCAGCAACGCCGACGTGGACACCCGCCGGGCGGTGATCGAGGGCCTGTTCATCCAGGACAACGCCAAGGCGCTGATCGAGCTGTTCCACGGCGAGAAGGACCGGGCGCTGAGGCGCGAGATCGTGCAGAAGCTCGGCAACATGGACTCCGACGAGGCCATGGAGTTCCTGGAGAAGGTGTTCCGCGATTGACGCGAGTGAATCCACGGAGGAGAACGTGATGAAAGTCGAGATCCCATCCCTCGCCCTGCTCCTCGGCCTCGCCGCTTCCACGCTCGCGGCGCAGACGCCGCCGATCGCCAACGCCAAGCTGGAGACGGCCTCGGCCGCCGCCGGCCTCGAAGCCGCCGTGAGGCAAGCCGGCGGCCGCGGCAAGGAAGCT
>DATBGJ010000292.1:0-9754 GCA_036558045.1 Thermoanaerobaculia bacterium | reverse complement strand
CAAGCGGGTGGACGCCGCCGCGAACGAGCCGTCCCTCACCCGGGAAGGCGTCGTGGTGGGGACGCTGCGCACGATGGCGCCCGAGCAGGCCCAGGGGAAGGAGATCGATCACCGGGCCGACCTCTTCTCTTTCGGGATCCTGCTCTACGAGATGGTCACGGCCCGCTCACCCTTCCAGGCCGCGACCACCATCGCCACCCTGCACCGGCTCTGCTACGAGCCGCACACCCCGCTGCGGGAAGTCGATCCGCGCCTGCCCCTCGGCCTCTCCCTTCTCGTCGACCGCCTGCTGGAGAAGCAGCCGGAGCGCCGGCCCCGGAGCGCCGGCGAAGCCGCGGCCTCCCTGGCGGAGATCTCGGGGGAGCCCCGGCAGCCCGCCGCCGAGACCTCCATCACCATGGAGCTGCCGCGGATCTCGCTGGCCGACTCGGCCGTCCGCGCGTCCTCGACGGCGGAGCGGCGCCTGGTGACGGTGCTCTCCTGCGGGCTGGTTCGCGCCGGCGGCGGCCCGCCCGATCCCGAGGAGATGATCGATGCCATGCCGTTGCTGCAGATCGCGGCGGTGCTGGCCGCCCGCCGCTTCGAAGGCCGCGTCGTGCCGGGCAAGAGCGAAGACTGCCGGGTCTACTTCGGCGATCTCCAGGCCCATGAAGACGACGCCCGCCGCGCCGTCCATACGGCCCTGGAGATCGTCTCCCGCAGCGGCGACTGGAAAGACGGCTTCGCGGTGCGGATCGGCATCCACACCGGCCCCATGGTGGTGACGCGCGCCGCGGTGCCGGAAGCAGCGCTCGGCGAGGCGCCCGGGATCGCCGCCTTTCTCAAGAACCTGGCGGGCGCGGGGACGGTGGTGGTGAGCGAGAGCACCTTCCGTCTGATCGAAGGCTGGTTCGAATGCGAAGAGCTGGGCGCCGTCACCATGCCGGCGGCCGCGCAGTCTCTCCAGCTCTACCGCGTGGCCGCCGAGCGCGAGGCGCACAGCCGGCTGCAGGGGACCGGCGCGCTGACTCCGCTCGTCGCGCGCGAGCAGGAGCTGAGCCTGCTGCTGGCGCGCTGGGACCTCGCCCGCGAGGGACGCGGCCAGGTGGTGTTGGTCAGCGGCGACGCCGGCGTCGGCAAGTCGCGCCTCGTCTGGGAGCTGCGCCGGCGCGTGCAGGCGGGCGGCGGCCAGTGGATCGAAGGCCACGGCTCGCCCTTCCACCGCGACAGCCCCCTCCATCCCGTCGCGCAGTGGCTGGAGCAGTGGATCGCCGCCGACCGTCCCGATCCTCCCGAGCTGCGGCTGGAGCGGCTCCGCGAGGCCCTCTCGCGCCATGGCCTGGCGTCCGAGGTCCTGCCCCTGCTCGCCGCGCTGCTCTCGCTGCCCGTGAGCGAGGGCCCTCCCCTGCCGCCGGAGACGCAGCGGCGCCAGACGCTGGAGGCCCTTCTCGCGCTGCTCCTCGCCGCCGCGGAGAGGCAGCCGCTGCTGCTCGCGGTCGAGGACCTGCACTGGGTGGACCCTTCGACGCTCGAGCTGCTCGGCACGCTGGCGGCCCAGGCCGAGGCCGTGCCGCTGCTGCTGGTGCTGACCTTCCGGCCGGAGCTCGAGCTGCCCTGGGCACAGCGCTCCTCGGTGACGCGCCTCGGGCTCGGACTGCTCACGCGCTCCCAGGCGAGCCTGATGATCGACCGGCTCACCGCGGACCGCCACCTCGACCCGGCGTTGCGCGAGCAGATCGTCGCCCACACCGACGGCGTGCCGCTGTTCGTCGAGGAGATGACCAAGATGTTCCTCGACTCGACGGGCAGCGGCGAGCTGCCGCGCACCAGCGGGGAGATGCTGAAGGTCCCCGGCACTCTCGAGGGCTGGCTGATGGCCCGTCTCGACCGTCTGGGGACCGCCAAGGAGGTGGCGCAGCTCGCCGCCACGCTCGGCCGGGAGTTCTCCCACGAGCTGCTGGCGGCGGTCTCGCCGTGGAGCGAGGAGGAGCTCGACCGCGAGCTGGACCGTCTGGTGCACGCCGGGCTGCTCTTCCGCCGCGGCCTGCCGCCCCGGGTGCGCTACGTCTTCAAGCACGCCCTGCTGCAGGACGCGGCCTACGCCTCGCTGCTCAAGAGCGACCGCAAGGGCCACCATCAACGCATCGCCGAGGCCCTGGAAAGGAGCTTTCCCGAGGCCGCCGCGGCGCAGCCGGAGCTGGTGGCCCATCATTTCACCGAAGCCGGCCGGCCGGAGCAGGCCCTGCCGTTCTGGCGCCGCGCGGGCGAGAACGCCGTCCAGGCTTCGGCCTTTCTGGAGGCCGCCGGCCACTTCGAGAGGGCCCTCGGCCTGCTGGCGGAGCTGCCGGAGGGCAGGGCCCGCGACGAGCAGGAGATCGAGCTGCAACTGGCCTTCGGCATCTCGAAGGGCGCGGGGCTCACCCCGGCCGCTCCGGAAGCGGGGGAGGCCTACGCGCGGGCCCTCGAGCTGTGCCGGCGCGCGGGAGACCCGCCGCAGCTCTTCCAGGTCTTGCGGGGGCTCATTTCCCATCACACGCTGCGGGGAGAACCCCGCCAGGCCCTGGAGATGGCAGAGCAGCTCCTGGAGATGGCCGAACGCACGGGCAGCCCGACCCGGCGCATGAACGCCTTCGAGTCGATGAGCTTCGCCCTGCTCAATCTCGGCGACCTGGTGGCCGCCCAAAGCTATCTGGAGACCCTGATCGCCATGGGCAGATCCCAGAGCGAGCTGCCACGCCACCGGGTGCTCGAACCTTTCCTGGGGGGCCTCGCCGAATCGTCATGGATCCTCTGGTTGCTGGGTTATCCCGGCCAGGCCGTGGAGCGCAGCCGCGAGGCTCTGGAGAAGTTGCGCCAGAGCGCCTCCTCCTTCACCGCGGGCTTCGTGAGGTGCTTCTCGGCCGACCTCCACATCTTCCGCCGCGCGGCCGGGGAGGTCCTGCCGCTGGCCCGCGAGTTGGTGGACCTCTCGGTCGAATACCGCCTGCGGTCCTTCTCCATCATCGGCGACTTCCAGCTCGGCTGGGTGGCGGCCGAGCGGGGGGACGCCGCGGCCGGTATCGAGACGATGCGCCGGGCGCTCGACGCCCGCCTGGCGTCCGGGGCCGTCGCCGGGAGCGTGAATCACTTCTCGTTTCTGGCCGCCCATCTCCTGGAGGCCGGCCGGCTCGACGAAGGTCTCGCCACCGTCGAGCGCGCGCTGGCCATCGCGGCGGACGGCGGCCACGCCCTCATGGACGCCGAGTTGCACCGGCTGAAGGGAGAGCTGCTGCAAGGGCTGGGAGCCGCGGAGGACGCGGTGGAGGACGAATTCCACCGCGCCCTCGACGTCGCCCGGCGGCAGAGCGCCAGGTCCCTGGAGCTGCGGGCCGCGATGAGCCTCGCCCGCCGGTGGCACGGGCTGGGCCGGAGCGCCGAGGCCCGCGATCTCCTGGCGCCGGTCTACGAGTGGTTCACCGAGGGTTTCGAGACCCGCGACCTGCAGGAGGCGCGCGCGTTGCTGGCGGAGATCGGCTGAGGGCTGCGCCACCGGCCCCGCTCGGTCAAGTCTTATATTTGCTGTAAGAATGAAGAAGCATGCGCCGCGTGGGGCAGTCCTCACGCTCTAGGATCGCGGCGATAGCGCTATCCCGGGGCCCCAAGCGCTTGATCATGGGTAAGGCACCGGCCGGTGCGCGTCAAGGAACAAGAGAGGGCAGGTGATGGGGAACGCGAGCTTGACGCCGTATATATTGGTCGTATACTCCCGGAATGAGCGGCGGGAGTGAAGGGGCGGAATTCGAGTGGGATGCCGGCAACGCGGAGAAGAATTGGCTTCGTCACCGGGTATCCCCAGCGGAATGCGAGCAGGTCTTCTTTAATCGCCCACTTGTCTATGAGGATGAGATCCACTCCCGTGAGGAGGTCCGATACTACGCCTTGGGGCAATCGGATGCGGGTCGTCTGCTCTTCGTGGTTTACACGTTGCGCGGAGAACGGGTTCGGGTGATCTCAGCACGAGATATGACGCGGCGAGAGCGAAAGGAGTATGAGCATGGCAGGACGCAAGAGCTTGAAGGCGATCCCGAGGTTTGAGTCAGAAGAGGACGAGAGAGAGTACTGGGCGACTCACGACTCGACCGATCACATTGACTGGAAGCGGGCGAAGCCCGTGTCTTTCATCCGGCTCAAGCCGACGACGCGGACGATCTCTCTGCGGCTTCCCGATCCGCTGCTCGAGAATTTGAAGATGCTGGCGAACAAACGGGATGTCCCCTATCAATCCCTCTTGAAGATCTTCCTCGCGGAGCGGATCGAGGAGGAGCTCCGGGGATTGCGCTGACAGCCGCCGCGCAACCTCCCTCCACGCTCCTACGCACCCGCGGGCCGCTGCCGGTGAAATTTCACGGACTCCGGCGGCGTGTCTCACTCACTTCTCATCATCAGGGTGGCACGCCATATCGATCACCACGGTGCTCGCCAACAAGAGGACGGCGTCCTCGCCGTCCGCGATATCGACACCGTAGCTGTCGCTCCACGCCAGCCACTGCTTCGAGACGGAGGCCACGGTCTGGTCGCCACGCTTGAAGACGTACTCGAGATCCAGAAAGTTGCCTTCAGCGATCAAGTCGTCCGGACCGGGGACGTCGACGGCGAAGACGCACCGGAAAAGCGAGAAGAGCTGCTTTTTGACCACGGCCGCCAGCGCGCCGTCCCGGTAGATTTCGTAAGCCGGGCCCCAGGAGAGGAGCTTCTGCTTGATGTAGGCGAGCTCGCGGCCCTGCATGTCTTGAAAGGACAGTTGATTTCCCAGCGAGAAGGCCTTGCCGTCCACGAAGAAGGCGTCCCGCCCTTCACCATCCTGAATGACGAAATCATCGCCCCATGCAAGGAGCCTCTGCTTCATGCGGTATTGCACAGTCGCGCCTCCTCTGACCCTTCGGGACAGCGCATGCCTATCGAGGTGGTCACATAAGCTCGGAGCAAGGTCTATGTCCCTCATTCTATAGAACATAGGTATTCTATGCCGATGACGGACGAACGTCAATTCTTTCCACTTCGTCAAATACGGCGCGGCCTCCGCACCTTTTTCTCTCTGCTCTGTTGGCCGTATACTCTCGGCGGCGCAGACGGACGGCGCGGACCTCGCTCGACGAGCGACGCCAGGAGGGTTTGATGAGATCCGGCGTGCGACTTCTTCTCATCCTCGCAGTCGCAAGCTGCGGCAGCGGATGTGCCCCTGCGCCCGCGCCCGACGCACTCTTCGACGAGGCGGTCCTCCGCTTCGAGGGTCAGTATTCCTGCCCCGCCGCTCGCCTGCAGGTCAAGCACGTAGAGGTGCCGTTGGCTGACCTCGTCGAGTCAAAGCCTCCTGCAGAGATCGCTGCAGATGCGGGCCGACTGGCGGTTTGGAACGAGACGGTCAACAAGGAGCTCGCTCGCTATGAGCACCTCACCGCCGTCGACGTGGCGGGCTGCGGCAGCCATGCCACCTCCTTCTGCTGGTACGGGCACCGTATACACCGGGACCACGAATGCATTCCGGTGGATCTGGACGACCTCGACTTCACGATGCTCACCCTGAAGCCTTCCGCCGGACAGTGGATTCGCGAGCGGCTCGGCTTGCCTCCTCCACCCCCCGCCGTGGTGACTCGGACGAACGAGCTGCATTCCGCGATCGAGGCGGAGTTTCGCGCGCGCGAGACGGCGATGCGTAAGCGCCTGGACGCCCTCGCCAAGGAAACGTCCGCCACGACCCCCGCCCCGGAGCCTGCCCCGCCGCCGAAGAATCGCCGCTGACCTTTCCGGCAGACTCGGACTCACCTCGGCTGCCGGCGGATGGCCGGGGCCCGCCTCTTCAATCCTCATGCTCCCCCGCCCGCCGGGCCGCGGGAGCTTCGAGGACGGGGCTCGCGAGCGGCGGCTCCTCGCTGCTGAAGATGGGCCCGAGAGGAGGGCGTTCGGCGGCGGCTTCCGGGGCGCGGCCGAAGGAGACGATCTGCTCCCAGTCGCGGCCGAGCTTGTCGCCGAAGATGACGAGGAGGTCGCCGGGCTGCGCCGTCTCCAGCGCGCGCTGCACGGCCTCGCTCTCGCCGTAGATCTCGGCGGAGATCCGCTCGGCGGGAAAACCCGCGGCGAGGAGGCCCTGGCGGACCAGCGCGCCGGTCTCGCCCCGCTTGCGGCCGCGGCGATTGTCATCCTCGCGCAGGATGATGAAGTCGAAGGCGGGCGCGGCGGCGCGCGCGAGGTCGAGGATGTCCTCGTCCCGTCTGTCGCCGGGCGCGGCGAGCACGCCGATCCGCCGGCCGGTGACGTTGAGCCCGCGCACGGTCTGCGCCATGGCGTCCATGCCGTGCGCGTTGTGGGCGTAGTCGAGCAGCACGCGGAACGGGTGCTCGTTGTAGAAGTTCATGCGCCCGGGCGTCTGGAAGAAGTCCGTGGTGAAGGTGCGCAGGCCCTGGCGGATGTTCTCCAGGCTGATCCCCATGGCGTGGGCGACGGCGGTGGCGAACATGGCGTTCTGGATGTTGTGGATGGCGTGGCCGTCGACGGTGGCGGGGATCTGCCGCGCCCACAGCAGCGGGATGTGCTCCTCGCCCTCGTAGACGACGATCATGCGGCCGTTGAGCCCCTCCTCCAGCGCCACCGCGCGGCCCTTGTCGCGGATGTGCCGGCGCACCAGGTCGTTCTCCCGCTGCAGGGTGACGTAGACGGGTTTCGCGGGACTGTGCGCGGCCATGCGCGACACGCGCTCGTCGTCGGCGTTGAGCACGCACCACTCGCTCGCCACCTCGACGACGACGCGCTTGACCTCGGCCAGCTCGTCGAGGTCGTCGATGCCGCCCATGCCGAGGTGGTCGGAAGCGACGTTGAGCACCGCGCCCACCTTGCACTTGCGCCAGCCGAGGCCGGCGCGCACGATGCCGCCGCGCGCCGTCTCCAGCACCGCCGCGGTCACCGACGGATCGCGCAGCACGAGATGGCTCGCCCAGGGGCCGGTCATGTCGCCGGACACCGTCAGCTCGCCGTCGATGTAGACGCCGTCGCTCGTCGTCATGCCCACCGTGAAGCCGGAGAGCTTGAGGATGTGGCCCACCATGCGGGTCGTCGTGGTCTTGCCGTTGGTGCCGGTGATGGCGGCGATGGGGATGCGGTACGGCGTCCCCGACGGAAAGAGCATGTCGATCACCGGGCCCGCGGCGTCGCGCGGCGTGCCCTCGGTGGGCGCCGTGTGCATGCGGAAGCCGGGCGCGGCGTTGATCTCGACGATGGCGCCGCCGGCTTCCTTGTAGCTGCGGGTGACGTCCGGCGAGATGAAGTCGACGCCGCCGACGTCGAGCCCGATGGCCTTCACCGCGCGCTCGGCCATGACGCGGTTGTCGTAATGGATGGCGTCCGTCTTGTCCACCGAGGTGCCGCCGGTCGAGAGGTTGCCGGTCGAGCGCAGGTAGAAGACCTCTCCCTCGGCGAGCACCGACTCGGCGGCGAGGCCGGCCTCTTCCATCAGCCGCAGAGCCTGATGGTCGAGCTCCAGCCGGGTGAGCACCTTCTCGTGGCCGATGCCGCGCCGGGGATCCTGGTTGACGATCTCCACCAGCTCGGCGATGGTGCTGCGGCCGTCGCCGACGATATGGCCGGGGACGCGCTGGGCCACCGCGCGCACCTTGCCGTCGACGACCAGGATGCGGTAGTCGTTGCCTTCCTGGAAGGTCTCGACGATGACGACGGACGAGTACTCGTAGGCCTTCTCGAACGCCGTGCGCACCTGCTCGGCCGACGTCAGGTTGATCGCCACGCCCTTGCCGTGGTTGCCGTCGAGCGGCTTGACCACCACGGGATAGCCGATCGTCTCGGCGGCCTCGACGGCGTCGTTGGGCCCGCGCACGCGCATCTGGCGCGGCACCGGCAGGCCGAGGTCGGAGAGGATCTGGTTGGTCAGCCGCTTGTCGGAGGCGATCTCGACGGCGGTGTGCTTGGTCTCGCTGGTGACGGTGGCCTGGATGCGGCGCTGGAACCTGCCGTGGCCGAGCTGCACCAGCGAGCGGTCGTTGAGGCGGATCCACGGGATGTCGCGCTCCTCGGCGGCGCGCACCAGGGCGGCGGTCGAGGGACCGAAGGCGCGGCGCTGGGCGAGGCGCACGAGGTCCTCGAGCTCGGCGGCGAAATCCCACGGCCCGGGCAGATGGGCCTCACGCTCGGGCGGCAGCAGATGGCGGATGAGCCGCAGCCCCAGCTCGGCCGCCTCAAGCCCGACGGTCTCCTCCTCGAAGCTGTAGATGACGTGGTATTCGCCCCGAGGCAGGCCGTAGCCGCGCGTCTTGCCGTAGGAGACCGGCGTGCCGGCGAGGCATTGCAGCTCGATGGCGACGTGCTCCAGCACGTGGCCGAGCCAGGTGCCCTCCTCCTCGGTCATGCGGCGCACGAAACCGCCCGGCTCGCCGTAGGAGCAGGTGTGCTCGGCGAGCGTCGGGATCGCCTCCAGCAGCCGGTCCGCGAACCCCGGCAGCCGGTTGGTGGGATAGTCCTCCAGCTCGCCGAGATCGACCCGCAGCCGGATCGCCGGGCGCAGCGCGTAGAGGTTGGGACCGCGATAGACGCGGGTGTCGAGGATCTTCATCGGCCGCCGCAAAGACGGGCGGATCGTAGCACGCCTGGAGCGCCGGCATCTTGCCGGCTACTTACTCAAAATGGTATTGAGCCGGCAAGATGCCGGCGCTCCCAGGAAAGCTATGTCCCCGCCGCCACCGCCTCCGCCTCTCGCTCGACATGATGCCCGACCGGCTCCAGCCCAACCCGCCGATCGAGATCGTACCGGCAGCCGGGGGTGAGGAAGTCCACCTTGAGGCCGAGCATCGCCACCGGCTGGCCGCGGGTGACGGCGTGGCTGTTGGTGAAGCGCAGGGCCGAGGCGTCCACCACGGTGACGGCGCCGGAGCCGAGGACGGTCAGCACGCCGTCGGCGTCGATGACGGCGGCGGTGTCCTCGTCGACGCCGACGCCGAGCGGCTCGGGGTTGTAGGAGAGGGCCGTGACCAGCCGGCCCATGCGGTCGCGCCGCCGGAAGTGCTGGTCGATGATGAGGTCCGGCGCGAAGCCGAGCCCCTGCGCCATCTGCACCAGCCGGCGCTTCGGCGTGCCGCCGCTCTCCCCCATCGAGATCATGTGCCGCGAGAGCACGGCCGCGCCGGCGCTGGTGCCGGCCACCACCATGCCTTCCAGGTGGCGGCAGCGCAGCGTCGCGGCGAGCGCCGTGCCGCCGAGGGCCGAGGAGATGCGGATCTGGCTGCCGCCGGTCATGAAGAACCCGGTGGCGTACTCCAGCAGGTCATAGATCCCCGGTTCGACGTCGAGCGCGTCCGCGCGGGTGCGGATGCGCAGCACCTCGACCCTCTCGGCGTGCATGCCGTAGAAGAGGTCGGCGTAGCGCTCGCCCGTCTCGGGAAGCTCCGAGGCCGTGGCGAGGACGACGATGTTGGCGTCCGCTCCGCCGCAAGCCTCGACGAACCGGCGCAGGACGATCCGCTGCCGCACCTTGTCCTCGGCGCCGCCGATCGCCATCAGCAAGCCCGGCCGCCGGGCCGGACGCGAATCGAATTCCATGCACTCTCCTCCACCCCGCGCACCCCGCGTGCGCGGGCCCCGTCAACGAGATTCGGGGGGCCGGTTGGCGGGGGAATCGTAGCATGAGGGGCGCGCCTGCTAGACTGAACCCCAATGTTCCGCCTCCACGTCACCCCGGCCCAGGGTGAGCCTTTCGACTACGCCTTCAGCGAATCATCTCTCGTGATCGGCCGCT
>DATBGJ010000291.1:0-5747 GCA_036558045.1 Thermoanaerobaculia bacterium | reverse complement strand
GCCTGGGCGAAGACGTCCGTGGCGCCGAGGCTCGCCGGGTGGTCCGGATTCCCCTCGATCTTCGTCGGCCGGCCCTGGTGGCTCTCGGCGAGCACGCCGGTGGCGTAGCCGCCGAGCGTCAGGGCGGTGGCGAAGTACAAGGGCTTGCCGGGGATGAGCTGCTCCGGCTGCCGCACGTAGGGCACGATCTGCTCGATGGGCTGCTTGGTGCAGCCGGTGAGACCCGCGAGGGCGAGCGAGGCACCGGCGAGCTGCAGGAAGCTGCGGCGCGAGACGCCGTCCGTCCATTCCGCGGCGTGGCGGGGGAACTCGCGGTGCAGGAGATCCTGGAAGTCGGGGGTGGCGGCGAGCGCGTCCAGGCTGCGCCAGAACTCCGGCCCCCGCCTCTCCCGCAGCCGCAGCCGCACCGCCGCCAGGTCGAGCTTCCCGGCGCCCGGCGGCGCGGCGGCCGCGGCGCCGCACTTGCCTTTGGGATTGTCGCTGTCCATCAGGCTCGCTCTCTCATGTCTCAACGGTGGCACGTCGAACAGCTCGTCAACGAATGGACGTCGTACTCCCTGGCCAGCCGCGCCTGCAGCGCCTGCGCCTGGCGAGGATCGGCCGGCGGCTGCCAGTCCAGGTTGAAGACTTCCTCCCGCGGCCGCACGTTCTTCACCGGGTCGCGGTGGCAATCGAGGCACCACTCCATCTGCAGCGACGCTTCCTGGAGCATCAGCGGCATGCGGTTCACCTTGCCGTGGCAGGAGACGCAGCCGATCCCCTTGGCGATGTGGACCGAGTGGTTGAAGTAGACGAAGTCCGGCAGGTCGTGCACGCGCGCCCACTTCAGCGGCACGTTGTCGCGGTAGCTCGCCCGCACCGGCTCCAGCATCTCGGCGTTCGTCCAGATCTGGCGGTGGCAGTTCATGCACGTCTCGGTCGGCGGGATGCCGGCGAAGGACGACCTCTCCACCGCGGTGTGGCAGTACCGGCAGTCGATCCCCAGCCCCTTGACGTGGTGCTCATGGCTGAACTTCACCGGCTGCTCTCTCACCACGTACTGGCCGGTGGCATAGGAGGATCGCAGCAGGGTCGAGAAGACCCAGGCGAAGAACGCCACGAAGAAGATCGAGCCGAAGATGCTCACCTTCGCGATGGTGTTCGTGCTGCGATGGAAGATCTGCAATTGGAAGCCCCCCTCCCTAGACCTCCGCCTGCGGAAGATATCCGACCGCCCGTCCAGCTTCAAGGGACCTTGTGAAAGTCTTCACAAGCTCGGAACTCTACTCCAAGCCGCCACGGAGGTGCAAGACGGATGCCCTGGTCCATTCTCCGCGGATGAAGCTGGCTTGCTTCTTGCTTTTGCCGCCAAATTGTTGCGGTTTGAAGGAGGCGGGGATCTCTTGAAAGGGACGAGGCGGGCCGCGAGGAAAGGAGAAGCAGTGATGCGTTCTGCAGTCCGTAAAACGGCGGGGATGATCCTTCTGATACTTTTGTTGGCTCCCGGCTTCGTACAGGCCAGGCCCCTTTCCGGGTCCTGGGATTTGACGGGCAAGATCAGCGCGGAGACTTTTTTCAGTAAGGTATGGTATTTGCTTGCCTTTTGGCGCGCCGACAGCGGCCCGGCCGCGGCGTCCAAGACGGGCGGCGTGCTCGATCCGGCCGGCCAGCCGCCGCCGCCGAGCGCGGCCGGTGCGTGCGACAACGGCGGCGTGCTCGATCCGGCGGGTAATCCGTGTCATGGATAGGGCGCAGCGGAGGAAGGAATTGCAAGCCAGCGAGGTAATTCTTCATGGATGACTTTTCGAAGGCCCTTACGGCTTCGCGGGCAGAGGTGCCGGATCTCTGGGCGGAGCTCGAGCCCTTCCGGTTCGAAGACCGGTATCAGTTGATCCGCTGCCATCGCCGGTTCGTGAAGTGGGGCCTCTGCGAGCGGTTCTGCCGGGAGAGCGCCCGCCTGACCGCGATCGATCCGGACCGCGCCGTCGAGGCGGCGGAGCTGGCGGTGCTGGTCTCCGACCTCATGAAGGAGGACGATCCGGCGCTGGCCCGCTGGCTCTACCGGCTGCGCAGCTATGCCTGGGCGCACGACGGCAACGCCCGGCGGGTGCTCGGCGACCTGCGGAGCGCCGAGGAGTCCTTCGCCATCGCCGAGGCGTGGTGGCAGGCCGGGGAGGACGGCGCCGCGGATCTCCTGGGCTACGAGTCGATCCTGCTCGACTACGAGGCCTCGCTGCGCATCGCCCAGCGGCGGTTCCCCGAGGCGCTGGAGCTGCTGGACCGCATGTACGCCCTGCACGCCAATGGCGGGGCGGAGCACGGGGACGCCCACCTGGCCGGCCGGGCCCTGGTCAAGAAGGCGGTGGCCTTCCAGGAGATGGAGCAATCCGAGCGCGCCATCGAGCTGCTGCGGCAGGCGGAATCCCTGGTCGACGCGGAGCGCGATCCCCGCCTGCTGCTCTGCCTGCGCCACAACCTGCTCTGGGAGCTCACGACCCTGGAGGGCTACGAGCAGGCTGAAGGCCTGCTGCCCGAGGTCGCGGCGCTCTGCCGCAGCCTCGGCAATCCCCTGGACCTCCTGCGCCTGCAATGGGCCGAGGCCCGGATCGTCGCCGGCCTGGGCCGCGTCGACGACGCCATCCGGCTCCTGCAGGGCGTGCGGCAGGAATTCGCCGATCGCGGCATGTCCTACGACACGGCCCTCGCGACCCTCGAGCTGACCGCCCTCCATCTCCAGGAGGGGTGCACCGCCGAGGTCAAGCGGCTCTCCGTGGAGATGGCCCGCATCTTCCGCGCCCAAAGCGTGCCCCGCGAGGCCCTGGCGGCCCTGCTCTTCTTCCAGAAGGCCGCGGAGCGCGACAGCGCCACCGCCCGCCTGGCTCGCGAGATCGCGGCGTTCCTCGAGAAGCAGCGCACCGATCCCGGCCTGCGGTTCGACTCGATGTTGTAAGGAACTTCCTGCACCTCTAGCCAGACAGACGAGCATCCTGTACAATCCATCCCACTTTCTAAGGGATGGAGTAGTTGAATCGCCGCGAGCTCTTGAGGGCGGGAGCCCTCGCCGGTGCAGGCGTCCTTGCCGGACCCTTCATCAACCGGGGGCGCTACAGCCTCTTCGCCGACGACCGGGTGGAGCACTCCGCCCGCGCCGTCGAGCTGGTCGGGCGTGCGACCGTCATCGACATGCTCGGCCTCCTCACCCTCGACTGGCCGAAGCTCTACGCCTGGCAGCGCGAGCCCGGCGGCTTCGGCGCCGCCGATCTCCAGAAGCTCCGGCGCTCCGGGGTGAACGTCTTCCATCCCGCCGTCGAGCCCAACGAGCCGCACGCCTACACGGCGATCCTCGATTGGATCTCCGGTTGGAACCGGCTGCTGACGAGCCGTCCCGACTGCTTCCTGCGCGTCGACTCCGCCCGCGACCTGCAGCGCGCGCGGGCGGAAGGCAAGGTGGGCATCCTCGTCGGCTTCCAGAACTCCGACCACTTCCGCACGGTGGACGACGTCCAGGGCTTTTACGCCCTCGGCCAGCGGGTGTCGCAGCTCACCTACAACGCGCGCAACCGCATCGGCTGCGGCTGCCGCGAGGCGCGGGACACCGGCCTGACCCCCTATGGCGCGCAGGTCGTGGAGGCGATGAACCGCGCCGGCATGGCGGTGGACGTCTCGCACTGTTCCGAGCGCACCTGCCTGGACGCCTTCGCCGTTTCCCGCAAGCCGGTGCTGGTGACGCACTCCAACTGCCGCGCGCTCGCGGCGCACCCGCGCTGCAAGTCCGACGCGGTGATCCGGGACATGGCCGCGCGCGGCGGCGTGATGGGCATCACGGTGGTGCCCGCCTTCGTCAGCAACCGCCAGCCGGCGACGATCGAGAACGTGCTCGATCACTTCGACCGCGTCGCCCGCCTCGCCGGGGTCGAGCACTTGGGGCTCGGCAGCGACGTCGATCTCGACGCGCTCGACCCGCGCACGGGCCGCGTCCGCGCCCGCTACGCCGTCCACGGCCTGGTGCTCGCCCGCCGCGTCTTCGACCTCACCGAGGGGCTCCTGCGCCGCGGCTACGGCGACCGCGCGATCGAGCTGGTCCTGGGGGGCAACTTCCAGCGCGCGCTCGGGGAGATCTGGGAGACCGCGCCGGCGGTGACGGCGGCGCCGGTGGCCTCCTAGCGGTAGAACCTCTCCCCCCGCCCCGCCATCGCGCGCAGCAGCGCCGCCGGGCGCAGGCGCTCGCCGTGCTTCTCGGCGTAGGCGTCGAGGCGCTCCACCACCCAGGCGAGGCCGTGGCGGTCCGCCTCGCGCAGCAGGCCGCCGCGGAAGGGCGGGAAGCCGAAGCCGAAGATGACGCCGATGTCCACGTCCGCCGGATTGGTGATGATCCCTTCCTCCATGCAGCGGGCCGTCTCGTTGAGCATCTGCAGCCAGCAGCGCTCGACGATCTCGCGATCGTCCACCGGCGCCTCCCGCCAGCCGATGAGGCCGTAGACCTCCTCGTCGACCCGCTTGCCGCCCTTCTCCTCGTAGAGGTAGAAGCCGCGCTTGGCCTTGCGGCCCAGCCGGCGGTCCGCGGCCATCTGCTCGAAGACCGGCGGCGCCGCCACCCGCTCGCCGAGCGCGGCGCGCACCACGCCGCCGGCGTGGCGGGCCACGTCGAGCCCCACCTCGTCGAGCAGCGCGAAGGGGCCCACCGGCCAGCCCCAGCGCGTCATGGCGCGGTCCACCCGCTCGATGCGCGCGCCCTCGGCGAGCATCCAGGCGGCCTCGTTGAGCATCGTGCCGAGCACGCGGCTGGTGAAGAAGCCGGGACCGTCGCCGACGACGATCACCGTCTTGCCCATCTTCCGCCCGAGCTCGACGGTGGTGGCCACCGCCTCTTCCGAGGTGCCGGGGTGGCGGATCACTTCCACCAGCGGCATCTTGTGCACCGGGCTGAAGAAGTGCATGCCGACGACGTTCTCCGGCCGGCGGCTGGCCGCGGCGAGCTGCGCGATGGGAATGGCCGAGGTGTTGGAGGCGAAGATGAGCCCCTCGGGGGCCGCCGCCTCGGTCTCGCGGATCACCGCGCGCTTGACCTCCAGGTCCTCGAAGACGGCCTCGATGACGAAGCCGATGCGGTGCAGCGCCGCGTACTCGACGGTCGGCAGGATGCGCCCGAGGGCGACCTTGGCCTGCGGCTCGCTGAGCCGCCGGCGTTTGACCAGCTCGCGGAACTGCTGGCTGCAGAAGCCGTAGCCGCGGCCGACCGCCGCCAGGTCCTTGTCCTTGAGGACGATGGGCACGCCCTGGTTCGCCAGCACCTGCGCGATGCCGGCGCCCATGAAGCCGGCGCCGAGCACGCCCACGGCGGCCACCGGCCGCGCCGCGCGGGCCGTCTTCGCCGCCCGCGCCTCGACCTCGTTCTTGGCGAAGAAGATGGAGATCAGGTTTTTTGCTGAGTCCGAGACCACCAGCTCCGAGAAGGCGCCGGCCTCGACGTCGAGAGCGCGCCGCAGCGGCAGCTTCAGCCCCTCGCGCACGACGTCGATCGCCACCAGCGGCGCGGGATAGTGGCCGCCCGTCTTCTCCATGACTCCGGCGCGCGCCTTCTCCCACACCAGCGGGCCGCCGAGCGGCGAGCGGGCGAGGAGGTCCGCGGCGCGCGAGGAGAGCGGCCGGTCCTTCTCCTTCTCGGCGCTGCTGCGCACCAGCCGCTCGGCGGCGGTACGCAGGTCCGCCGGATGGCAGGTGTCGTCCACCAGCCCCAGGCGTTTGGCCTTGCGGGCGTCCACCTGCTT
>DATBGJ010000290.1:0-2443 GCA_036558045.1 Thermoanaerobaculia bacterium | reverse complement strand
ACGCAGGACGAGGTGCGCGGGCTGGTCGCCGAGATCGAGAAGCTGAAGCCCTTTCCCGACGTGGTCGCGGCGCTCGAGAAGCTGCGCGCGGCCGGCTACGAGCTGGCGATCCTGTCGAATGGCGATCGCGACATGCTCGAGGCCGCCGGGCCGCACATCGGCTTTGCCTTCGATCATGTCATCTCCGTTGCCGAAGCGGGGACCTTCAAGCCGCACTGGAAAGCCTATGCCAAGGCGGAGGAGATCGTCGGCGCGGAGCGCTCCTCGATCCTGTTCGTCGCCAACCATGCCTTCGACTGCATCGGCGCCAAGGCCTACGGGATGCGCTCGGCCTTCGTCGACCGCCGCAGGCGCCCGTTCGGCGAGACGCCGTACCAGCCCGATCTCGTCGTTGCCGATTTTTCCGAGCTCGCCGCTGCGCTGGACCGCGGTCAGACCCTGCGGGTCTGACCCCGGCACAGGTTTCAGGAGCGGCTGGGTGTCGCGGCTCGGCGGACTCGATCCCCGGCGTTAGCGGCAAAAAAGGGAGCCGCCCGAGGAGAGGCGGCTCCTGGAGTTGACAGGGAGGCGTAAACAGAGTGGACGGGGCCACTCGGATCCAGATGACCGGATAAGGAGCATCATGGCGCGGAATGGATAATTTTCGGTAAAGAGATTTCAGGGAAAAGCGCCGGCTCGCATTGCCGACCGGCTCGGGATCAGGCCTCCGCCTTCGCCGGGGCAGACCCGCAGGCCCCCCGCTAATTGCGCCTGCAGAGGCTCGCGGCCTTCGTCATGGCCTCGTCCACCGTGGGATAGACGCCGATCACGTCCGGCTGCGCCTGGCCGTAGTTGGCGTCGAGCCACCGGCTCTGGTACTCGGGCACCAGCGGGTCGTTGGTCGGCAGATCGAGGACAACGTAGTGGATCGTGCGATCCTTTCGCACCTTGAGAACGGCCGCTTCGGTGCCGCCGAACACCGCCCGCTTGATCATGCACCGCTCGGCGACCTTGACCGGCGCCGTTTTCTTCTTCCGGGCGGTCTCCGGGCGGGGCTGGGGCCGCATCAGGGAATTGACGGCGCTGACGACCAGCAAGAACGTGACAAGTATCGCTGCGAGGTGCAAAGGCTTCATGTCGGAACCCGTCTCCCGTCCAAATTCAGCGCTTGAAGACGGCCGCCGCTGCCGCCTCGTGCGCCTGTTTCGCCGCCAGCTCCTCCCGGACCCGCTCGATCTCCCGCGTCAGAGCGGCGATGCGGGCCTCGAGCTCGGCGATCGAAAAGTTCCCCAGTGCTTCACCCACGGTAACGGCCTTGGTCGGCGCCGGCCTCTCTTCGTCCCAGTCCATGGCGTGCTCCACTCCTGGCAAGCCCCCTTCGGGAAGCGGAGTAGCACACGCGTTTGTGCTTGTCTCAGCCCATGCTCCTCGGGCATGTCGGCGGCAGAATGACCGCAGGCCCGCAGCGAGGAAACTGGAAGATGCAGAGCCCACCCGCCACCATGACCGCCATCGCCATCACGGCCCCCGGCGGGCCGGAGGTGCTGAAGGCGGTGACGCTTGCCACGCCCAAGCCCGGCGCCGGCCAGCTGCTCGTCGAGGTTGCGGCGGCCGGGGTCAACCGCCCCGATGTGGCGCAGCGCATGGGGGTCTATCCGCCGCCGCCGGGACACTCGCCGCTGCCGGGCCTGGAGGTTGCCGGCGAGGTCGCGGCGACCGGCGACGGCGTGACGCGGTGGAGGGCGGGCGACAAGGTGTGCGCCCTGGTGAACGGCGGAGGATACGCCGAGTACTGCATTGCGGAGGAGACGTCGGCCCTGCCGGTTCCGGCCGGGCTCGACATGGCCCGCGCGGCGGCGGTGCCGGAGACCTTCTTCACGGTGTGGAACAACGCGTTCGAGCGCGGCCGTCTGGCGGCGGGCGAATGGTTCCTCGTGCACGGCGGCTCGAGCGGCATCGGCACCACGGCGATCCAACTCGCCAAGGCGTTCGGGGCGCGCGTGCTGGCAACCGCCGGCTCGGCCGACAAGTGCAAGGCGTGCCTCGACCTCGGTGCCGACCGGGCCATCGACTACAAGTCGGAGGACTTCGTCGCCGCGGCCAGAGAGGCCACCGGAGGCAAAGGCATCGACGTGATCCTCGACATGGTGGGCGGGGCCTATACGGAGAGGAACATCATCGCCGCCGCCGAGGACGGCCGTATCGTGCAGATTGCCACGCTCGGGGGCGCGGATGCCAAGATCAACCTCGCGCGGCTGATGATGAAGCGCGTCACCCTGACCGGCTCGACGCTCAGGCCGCGCTCGCGCGAGGTGAAGGCGGGCTTCGCCCGCGCCCTGGAGCAGAAGGTGTGGCCGCTGTTCGCCGCGGGCAAGGTGAAGGTAGTGATGGATTCCACCTTCCCCCTGGCCGAGGCCGCCGAGGCGCATCGCCGGCTGGAATCGAGCCGGCACATCGGCAAGAT
>DATBGJ010000289.1:0-3616 GCA_036558045.1 Thermoanaerobaculia bacterium | reverse complement strand
AGCCGGAGGACGAGCGTGGCGCGCCGCCGGTGATCACCAAGTCGCTGGCCTTCCGCACGGTGCAGGGCGTCGCGGCGGCGAGAAAGGACCTGGAGGCCGGGTTCACCACCATGCGCGACCTCGACAGCGAGGGCGCCGGCTTCGCCGACGTGGCGGTCCGCGACGGCATCAACCAGGGCATCATCCCCGGACCGCGGCTGTTCGTCGCCGGCAACGAGCTCACCATCACCGGCGGGGCCATGAACAACACCGGGCTCAATCCGGATCTCGCGGTGCCGGATCCAGGCGCCCTGACGGATTCGCGGCAGGCCATGGTCGCGGAGGTTCGCCGCGAAGTGAAGTACGGCGTCGACTGGATCAAGGTCTATGCCACCGGCCCGATGCGCTATATCGATCCGGTGACGCTCGAGCCGATGAGCCAGTTCTCGGAGGAGGACCTGCGCGCGGTGGTGGAGGAGGCCAGGCGCTGGCATCGCGACGTGGCCGCCCACGCCTACGGCGGCGAGGGCGCGAAGAACGCCATCCGCGCCGGCGTGCGCTCGATCGAGCACGGCATGCTGATGGATGACGAGACGATCAAGCTCCTGGTGGATCACGGGACCTGGTGGTGCCCGACGCTCACGGTCTATATCCCGGAAGCAAAGGAGGACGACACGGAGCTGCGGCGGCGCATCGTGGCGCATCACAAGGAGGTCTTCCAGAAGGCGATGAAGATGGGCGCCAAGATCGTCTTCGGTACCGACGTCGGCGCCTTCGAGCACGGCACGCAGGCGCGCGAGCTGGTGCGCATGGTGGATTATGGAATGTCGCCGCTGGAGGCCCTCCGCGCCGCCACGGTGCGCGGCGCCGAGCTGCTGCGGCTGGAGAAGGAGATCGGCACCGTGGAGCCGGGAAAGGCAGCGGATGTGATCGCCGTGGAGGGTGATCCGCTGAAGGACATCGCGGTGCTGACTCGGGTGGGGTTCGTGATGAAGGGTGGGGTGGTTTACAAGGGGCCGTAAGATTACAACTGCCCCGAAGTCATCTCCTTCACCTTTTCCAGGTACGCCGGATCTTCATACCGGCTGAGCAGGAACTCGTTCGCGTAGTCCGGCAAATCCATCTCCAGCAGGTGCGCCGCCAGCAGCTCGGCGGCGGCCTGGGAGGCCATGATGCCGTAGCCGGAGAGGCCGCAGAGGAGATGGTTGCCCTCCACCGGCGACGGGCCGATCAGCGGCCGGTTCTCGCGCGTCTTGCAGTAGTAGCCGCCGTCCACGTAGGGGCGCCGCATGCGGCCCAGGTACTCGGCGAGGGCGGGCACCATGCGGATGAGCCCGCGCAGCACCACCTCGGGATAGAACGGATCGAAGCGTGGCGGGAAGACGGGCTCCATCGGCTCCAGGTGATACGTCCAGAGCAGGAGGTGCATGCGGCTGCCGTGTCCGCCTTCGGGACGGAAGTGCACGCCCGCCGGCATGGTTTCCAGCAGCCAGGCGAGCTCCGGATCCTGGGCGAGCTGGTCGCGCTCCTCGTCGCTCCAGACGAGGTCGACGGGGTCCGTCCAGATCATTAGCGGCAGGTCGCGCGGCAGGATTCCCAGGTAGTCGTCGAAGGTGACCTTGCCGTGCAGCTCGTTGAACAGCGGCAGCTCGACGCCGGCGAGCCGGCCGAGCTGCGGCGCCAGCGGGCCGGCGGCGTTGACGAGGCGGCGGGTGGCGATCGTCTCGCCGGATTCCAGGCGCACGGCCTCGACGCGGCCGTCGCGCACGGTCACTTCCGCGATGCGGCCGTGGATCCGGCGCAGGCCGCGCTCGCGCGCCTGCTCGAGCAGGTACATGCCGAGCTGCTGCGCGGAGAGCCAGCCGCAACGGCGGGTGTGCAGCATGGCGACGACGTCCGGCGGCAGGAAGGGGAAGCGGCGCAGGATGCGGTCGCGGTCGAGCACCAGGTCGGCGCCCGCCGCGGCGGCATCGAGCTCGTCGTAACGCTCCTCCGGATACGGCGGATCGTCCGCCTCGCCGCGATGGATGCGCAGCGCGCCGGCGCCCAGCTCCGACGCTTCGCGGGCGCCGCGCTCCATCTCCGCCGCGCGTTGCGGATCGGCCGTCAGATAGGCGTAACCGTTGCTGTTCATCACGAAGCGGTTGCCGCTCTCCGCCGACAGCTCCTGCAGCAGGTCGATGCTGCGGTTCATGAAGCGCACCATGGCGTCGCCCGGTCCCGGCCACCAGTTGCGGTAGCACTCGGTGGATTTGTCGCTGGTCACCGAGAGCGGCGGCTGGTCGTCGATCATCGCCACGTCCGCGAGGCCGTGGCGCACCGTGAGCTCGTAGGCGGCGGAGATGCCGGCGATCCCGGCGCCGCAGATCACGACGTCGGCGGTCTGCATCAGCGAACCGCCGTGTACTCGGAGAAGATCTTCATCTCGACGTGCCGCTCGGCGAGCCGGAAGCCGGCGCCGGCGAGCGCTTCGAGGATGACGGCGGGCGAGACGCACTTCTCGATGGTGTCCCAGTAGTACTCCATGAGCTCGCGCGAGGCCCGGCCGCCGTGGCCGAAGCGGGCGACGAGCGGCACGAGGCGGCCGAGGTAGAGCTTGAGGAGGGTGTGCGACAGCCGCGAGGCCGGCGGCGTGATCTCCAGCAGCAGCAGCTTGCCGCCGGGCTCGAGCACGCGGAGGTATTCCCGGAAGGTCGTCCGCAGGTCGGCCACGTGCCGCAGCGCGTAGCCCATGCTCAGCATGTCGAACCGCCCGCCGGGGAAGGGGAGAGACTCGGCGAGGCCGCGCACGCGGCGCCTCACGCCGCGGCCGGCGGCCTGGCGCAGCATGCCGAGGCTCGGATCGAGCGCCACGACGAGCCCGCGGCCGCCGACGATCCGCTGCGCCTGGGCGGCGACGCCGCCGGTGCCGGAGCCGGCGTCGAGCAGGCGCATCCCTTCGGTGAGGCCGGCGCGCAGCAGGGCTTCGCGGCGGTAGCGGTGGCCGGAGCCGAAGCTCATCGCCTGGTTGATCCAGTCGTAATCGCTCGCCGCCTCGTCGAACCAGGCGTCCACCTTGCGGCGCCGCTGTTCCTCGCTCCGGTAGTAGCGCGGGAGCGGCGGGTGGGGTGGGAGAGGGCCGGCTGGGGCGGGGTTCGGCATGGCGGGAAGAGAGTATCGCAGGGGCGGCGGAAGGACGAACACGGACGGGCACGGACGGGCACGGACGGAGAGGATGGGAATTCTCCTTGATGTCCTTGGTGTCCTTGAAGTCCTTTCTCCGGCGCTCCGTGATATCCTCCTTTACTCCACTCTGAAGCACCTCCGCCGCAGCCATGATCGACCTCAGGAAAGCCCCGCCCGAGCTGTTCGCCCAGGTCTTGGAGAGCAACCTCCAGGGGATCGGGCCGGCGCGCAAGCTCTACGGCCACTTCGTCGAGGCGGTGCTCTACCGCCTGGACGCGGACTGCGCGTGGCTGCTGGGCGCGGATGGCGGCGCGCGCGTGCTGCGTGGCGACTCGGCGCTGTACGACGCCGAGCGGTCGGCGGCGTTCCTGCGCGAGGAGCGCCGGCCGACCGCCCGCTCCCTGGTGCTGGCGCGGGTGACGGTGAACGGCCGGCAGGTCGCCGTGGTGGGGGCGGCGCGGCGGGAGCGCGA
>DATBGJ010000288.1:0-14131 GCA_036558045.1 Thermoanaerobaculia bacterium | reverse complement strand
GCCGGTGCGCGCCAGGGTGCCGAGCTGCGAGGCGTAGGCGCGCACGGCGCGGAGCTTCGCCGCTTCCTCCCCCTGATACAGACGCTCCGGCAGGCAGAGCTGCTTCTCCTCGCCGTAGTCCGCGTCGTCCGGCAGGCCCGCCGGCCAGTCGGGATGGAAACGGTGGCGGGCCAGCGTTGCGACCCAGCTCGGATTTTCCAGCGCGCACTTCTCAGCGCCGGCGCAGGGGCAGACGAGGGCCGGCGGACCGGGGTACCAGCAGTCGGGATGCGCCGTCGATTTCGGGGTGTGGGCGTGGATGACGGCGTAGGCCACCGCGCGCGGACGCGGCAGCTCGCCGTTGAGGCGGCGGATGAAATTACCGAGCGCGGCGTGATCGGCGTGGCCGTCGAGCCAGTGGGTGGTCGCGAGCAGCGTCCGCTCCGAGGTGGCGGCGAGCCGCTGCCGCAACGAGTCCATCAGGGTCCCGGCCGTCAGCTCCGTCGCCGGGCCTTCGCCGTAGCCGCCGGTGCAGGTCTCGCAGTCGCGGCAGGCCGAGAAGTCGGAGCGCCGGAGCGGCTTCGAGAGATCTCCGGCCTCGAAATTGCGCCAGGCCGCCGCCAGACCGGTGTCGGGATAGCCGAAGAAGGTCGGCGCCGGCAGGCCGAGGATCGCCGCAGCCGCGGTGCTCTCGCCGCGCCGCACCTCGCCGAAGCTGTCGGCCTCGGGCGTCGCCAGGTTGGAGAGCTCCGCCGCGCTGCAGGTCGCGCCGAGGGCCGAGCTCGTCTTCCACAGGCGGCAGGCTTCGCAGTAGGCGTCACCGTCGGTGGTGACGATGACTTCAACGGGTTTTCCCATCTCCTGATATGCCGCGCGCAACCCGCCGAAGCCGAGCGTCTCGTCGTCCGGATGGGGCGCGATGACGAGGAGGCCGTCGTAGGCCAGGAGCGCATCGTTGGCGCAGGCCGGCTCGGCCGGTTGCGACAAGTAGGGAGCCGCGGGAACCGTGCAGACCACCGGCGCCCCGCGCGGCGCTCCCGGCGGCGCTCCTGTGGTGGTAGTGATGGTGGTGGTGCAGCCCAGCGCCAGGGCGGCGGCGATCGAGATCCCCAGCGCGGCCCCGGACCACGCCCGCGCGCTCCCCTGATTCCCGTGCATTGGACCTATCATACACAACCGCGCTCTCTTACCGCTCGACCGCCAGGCGGTACTCGGCGAGGAGCTCGCTGCGCTTCCCTTGCACGCCCTCGATGCGGAGCCGGTAGAGACCGGGGCCGAGCCCGGACACCGAGATGGACGTGCCCATATCCCCCAACAAGGCCCTGCCCGGCCGCCGGCCGGCCCAGAGCACCTCGCCGTTCCGGTCCGTCAGCTCGAGACGGTACTCTCCGTAGACCGGATGATCGGCCAGGCTCAGCGCCACGGTGAAGCCCTTCCCCCGGGCCGGGATCCGCACGGGATTCACCGCGTCTCCCTGCAGCAGACCGCTCCCGGAATTCTCCTGCCCACGCACGGCGAACCAGGGAGCGACGGTGACCGCGATCTCGCGCGAGGCGACCGCGATCGGACTCGCGCGCTGCTCTTTTTCGAGGTCGTGAATGTGCCCGCGCGCCGCGGCGAGCTGGCGCTCGGCGTTGGCGAGGGAACGGTGCGCGGCCGCGAGCGCTCCCTCCCGCTCCGCCAGCCGCCGCTCGAGCTGCGCCAGCTCATGGCGGCGCTGCTGAGCTGTGACCGTCGCCCATACGCCAAGGCCGAGAACGGCGAGCAACACGGCGGCCGCGGCGCTGTAGAGGAGAGGTCTGAGATCCCGCGGCCGCGGCGCCTCGCGCGGAGCGGCACCGGCGATCGGCCGCACCGCCGGATCTTTCGCCGGCAGGCGCCGGACGAGAGACTCCCAGGCCTCCTGCCGCAGCGGCTCGGGACCGGTCTCGCCGCCAGCGGCGGCGGCCTCGAAATCCCGCAGCTCGCGCAGCAGCCCCGTGCATTGCGGGCAGAGGGAGAGGTGCTCCTGCACGGCCTCGCGCTCCGCCGGCGGCAGCTTGCCCTCGCGGTAGGCGATCAGACGTTTCAATCCGACGTGCGTCATAGCTCGAAGCTCGTAAAGGAACGTCCCAGCTCCATCTGCAGGCGCTTGCGGGCTTTGAACATTTGCACCTTGACCGTCGAGGGCGCGATCTGGAGCACCTCCGCGATCTCGTCGTAGTCGAGGTCCTGGAAGACCCGCAATCGTACGCAGCGCCGCATCTGGACCGGCAGGCCTTCCACCGCCTGCTTCAGGAGCTCCCCCATCTCCTTGTCCAGCAACCGCCGCAACGGCGCCGGAGCTCGCGCGTCGCGAGAGCTCTCATCGGCGACCACCGGCGCCGCTTCCTCCTCGTCCTTCTCCTCCCAGGGAACCGCCTGGCCGGCGCGCTTGGCGGCGGCGCGGTGGCGCCACGCCTTGCTGGCCGTGTTGGCGGCGATGCGGAAGAGCCAGTGCTCCCACCGCGACTCGCCGCGGAAGGCCTCGATACCTCGATAGACCCGCAGGAACGTCTCCTGGATTAGATCCTGGCATTCCTCCGTCGAGAACCCCCGATGCTCGAAGAAGCGGAACAGCGGCCCATAAAAACGCTCGAAGAGAAGCCGGAAGCTCTCCTCGCGGCCGGCGCCGTCCCGCAGCCGCTTGACGATGGCCTCGATCGGCTCGCCCGGCCCCTTCATCGCCTTCCCCGCCTTCACCGCCGGTCACCGAAGAGCTGGAAGGCGGCCCAGAAGAAAGGGGCCGAGGCGTCCGTCTCCACCGTCCGCCCGTTGGCCGTGGTGATGCGGACCGGTTTGCGGATGAGCTCGATCTGCGCCTGCCGCAGCGCCTCGTCCTTGGGCAGCCCGGCCGCGTAATGGCGGTGGAACCGCGCCATCAGCTCGGCGGTGACCTGATCGGAGACGCTCCACAAGGTGGCGACGACGGAGCGCGCGCCGGCATACTGGAAGGCGCGCGTGAGCCCGATGAGGCCCTCGCCGTTGAGCTCCCGCCCGAGAGCGGACTCGCAGGACGAGAGCACCACGAGGTCGGCGTCGAGCCGCAAGCCTTCGAAGATCTCCCAGACCTGGAGCAGACCGTTGTCCCGGCCGGCGGGAAGCTCGTCCGGAATGGTCAGCACCAGGGCGGAGTCGAGCGGGGTGCGGTCGTCGATGTAGCTGTGGGTGGCGAAGTGCACGACGCGCGCGTCGCGGCCCACGGACTTGGCCCGTTCTTCGGTGGCTTCCTCGCCGAGGTACAGACGGGCTTGCGGGTAGACCTTCGCGATGCGCTCGACCTCGCGGCGGGTATACGGCAGGGCCGCCCAGTTGAAGCCGCGCAGCCCCAGGCCGAGGGAACGGTGAGCCGCGTCGCGGCCTTCTCCGCCGGACTTGACGCCTTGCGGATACTTGGGGTCCGCGAAGGCGACGAGCCGCGAGGGATCGGCGGCGCGGCGCGGTTCGGCCGCCGAGGCGCGAAGCGTCCCGTAGACCGTCAACGAAAGAGCCGTATGGAGCGGTTTCCACTCCGTCAGGTACTGCCGGCGGCCTCCCGCCTCACGCACGAGCGCGCCGAACGGCAGGCGGTGCAGAGGGCCGTCGGGGAGGATCAGCAGCCGCTGGCTTTTCCCGACCAGGTCGGCCACCGGAGCGAGGAGGACGCGGTACAGCGACCGGGCGAGGTCGTCGGCTCCCGCGTCCACGGCGGGCTGGCGGACGCGCTCCAGGAAGCGCTCCACGTCCCGGCGCAACCGCTCCTCGCCGATCGGCAGGGTCTTCACCCGCAGCCCTCCCTCGCGGGTCACGGCGAAGAGCGCCGTCCGGGTCTCTCCAACGCTGTAGGAAAGGGCCAGCGTGCCGGGATCGAGGACGTTCCGGGCGGCGGCCAGATCGAGGGGCTGCGGTTGGCGCAGTGCGGCCAATCGCGGCGAGGCCTTGCGGATCTCGACGGCGATCTCGTCGCGCTCCCGGCGCAGGCGGCTCAGCTCGCGGTTGAGCTTCTCTCTCGCGGTTTCTCCGGCGGCCGGAGTCCAGTGCGACAGCTCGCTCAAGGTCTGGTCGTAGCGTGCCGCATTGTCCCGCCGGGAGCGCTCGAGCGTGGCCGGCAGCTCGCCGGAGAGCTCCAGATCGCGCTCGGCCAGGAGCGCAAGGAAGCTCCGCGCCCGGGAGCGCTCCATCAGATGGAAGGCCTCGGCGGCATGTCCCCGTTGCAGCTCGATCGCGATGGCATCGCGATAGATCTCTGCGTGCTGCGCCCGAAACGTGGCCTGCAGCTCTGGGGAGCCCCCGAGCGTCCCAACTTGTGCCTCCAGCGCATCGACGGCTCGATAGAGGAACCGCGCCGCCTCGTCGGCACGATGCATGCGGCGGTACAGCCGCCCTAGATGCTGTAGCGTCTGGGCCTCACGGAACGTGCCGGGCGCCAAGCGCTCATGGATGGCTTGGGCTTGCTGATAAAGATCCAGTGCCAGGTTCAGATCGCCGCGCGCCTCGGCAATCAGACCGAGTGGGCTCAGACTTTCGGCTTCCTCGAGGCCGCCGGGGGCGAGCCGCCGGCAAATCTCCAGGGCGCGGTGGTGCAGGTTCCACGCCTCATCCGGCTTGCCCTGCAGCCGTGCGATGGCTCCAACGGAGTTCAGATTTGCTGCGACGCCGAGACCATTGGGGGCCACCTTTGCCCAGATCGCCAGAGCGCGCCGGTAGTGCTCCGCCGCTGCGGCCAGATCGCCGCGATCCCGGGCCATATCACCCAGATTGTTCAAGCTACTAGCCATCCCGGTGCTGTCAGGGGCCAGCCTTTGCCGGATTGCGAGGGCGCGCAGGTGCAGCTCCGTCGCAGCCTCGACGTCGCCGAACCTGTTGGCTATTGATCCTAGAGTGGCCAGGCTCAAGGCTACGTCAAGGCTGTCGGGAGCCCGTCGTTCCTGGATGGCCAGCTCACGCTGGAGCAGCGTTGTGGCCTCCTCGAAGCGACCGCGCAGGATCGCGGCCAGGGCCAACCGGTGCAGGGTGGCGGCCATCCCCAAGCTGTCGGGGGCCCATCGCTCCTGGATCGGCAGAGCGCGTCGAGCGAGCTCGGATATCGTCTCCGCATCCCCGCGAACCCAGGCGATACCGCAGAGTTGATTCAGACTGTCTGCGACTTCCAAGCTGTCCGGTGCCCAACGCTGCCGGATCTCCAAGGCGCGATCCAGGAGCTTCTCTGCCTCATCCAGTCGGTTCCGCCACCGCAGAAGATTGCCCAGTTTGGCGCTCGTGCTGGCCACCTGCAGGCTCTCGCCCCAAGCCGCCTCGCCGACCTCCAGTGCCGAACGAAAGCTGGATTCACGGGCCATCGCGTTCGCATTCCCGTAGCTTTCCCCGAGCGCTTCCCAGACGGCGACGCGGGTTTGCGCGTCTCCGGCCTCCGCCAAGGCCGCTTGCAAGGCGGCTCGCGCCTTGTCGCCCTGACCGCCCTTCGACCAGGCTTCGCTGACCTGCAGGAGCATCCAAGGCCGCAGACCCGGCGCAGCCTGAGGCTCGACGCGCCGGGTGGGTTGATCCCAGAAGGCGATTCCTGCTTCGAGGTTCCCTGCGTCCACCCGCTGCCGCCCCGCTGTGTATGCCTCGAGAAGGTCTGTGGCCATCCAGGGGCGCACCCGCGCGTCCCAGGGACCTTTAGGAACGTCGACGACGATCGCCACGCCATTCCGTTCGCCGCGCAGCCGTACGGTTCCCCGGGGCGCCTGCTCGGTCTTCACCCAAGCCCAATCGAAGAACGTCCGGATCTCCCCCCCGCCACCCTCAGGATTGGTTGGCGGATCGGGCGATCTCTCCCAAGCAAGGAGAAGATCTCCGGAACGGAGACCTGCTCCTTCGAGAGCCGATCCCTTGCCGACTTCTTCGACGACAACGCCGATCCCGCTCGTTTCCGCCAAGCGAGTCGCGCCCTCTGAGGAGCTCGCAGCAACGGCGAGCCCAAGGCCGAGGATGGCGACTGGCAGCTTTCGTCTCGCTCGGAATTTCATTGCGCCAGCTTTATCGAGTCAGGCCGGGATTATAGACCGTGGGCCGACGCGCCCGCGCGCCGCAGTAAACCGGATCTGCGGTTCAGGGTCTTTCTGGGGTAAAGGAGACCACAATGAAAACGACGACAGCAGCTTTGGTAGTAGTGTGCTCGCTTCTAGTCAGCGCTTCGGCGATGGCCGTGCAGGTGCCGTTCATCAATGGCTACGCGTTCTTCGACAACTACAACACGGTGCCGGTGAACAACGGCAACGTGCGACTCTGTTCGCACCCGTACGTCGACTCCACCTGCTATGCCGTGCTGACGCAGTACACGGGCCAGTACTACGCGAACTACATCGATTTCCCTGACAATTCCACGATCTACATCTTCGGCTGGATCGATGCGCCGTATGCCGCGGACGGACGTACGGGGCGTTGGGGAAGCAGCACGGCCTGGCAGGAGGCCTTCACCGCCTGTCAGTACAGAGATCAGTACGGGTGGTGTCACAACTACGGAATCATTGCCGACATGCACCTGGATCCCAGCCCGCTCGAGCCTCTCGCTCGATATCCGATGGCGTACGCGACGGGCGTTCCCACGCAAAACGTGACGTTCAAGTGGACGTCGAGCAGGGACTCGTGGCGGCCTAACAACATCGTCTACGAGATCTGGGGCAGCGGATACAACGCGCCGCTGCTGCTGCAAGCCTCAAATCTGCCCTGCAACCCGGACGCGTTCGGGAAGTGTCAGTGGGTGTGTCCTGTCAATCTCGTGCCGAATACGCCGTTCAACTGGAAGGTCGTGGCCAAGGCACTGCATCCCGGTGGCACGCTGACCACGGAATCCGTGGTGTTCCACTTCACCACCGGCAACTGATGCGGGCTCTGCCGCTGAAGTCGTCCAAAAGGAGAAGGCGGCGTAACCGAGTTTGATATCCTCGGCTCCGTGAAGACCGAGATCCTCGTCACCGGAGCTCTGGGCCAGATCGGCTCGGAGCTGGTCAGCGCCCTGCGCGCTCGGTACGGCGAAGACGCCGTCATCGCCTCCGACATCCGGATGCCGCCGCGCGGCACCGAGGGGCCCTTCGAGTTCGTCGACTGCACCAACCTGCGGTCGGTCAACGAGGTGATCCGCCGCCACGGCGTCGGCACGATCTACCACCTGGCGGCGCTCCTCTCGGCGGTGGCCGAGAGCAAGCCGCAGGTCGCCTGGGACGTCAACATGGGGGGCCTGTACCGGGTGCTGGAGGTGGCGCGCGAGAACCGCTGCGCGGTGTTCTTCCCGAGCTCGATCGGCGCCTTCGGCCCCACCACGCCGCCCGACCACACGCCGCAGGACACGGTGCAGCGGCCGACCACCATGTACGGCGTCACCAAGGTGGCCGGCGAGCTGCTCTGCGACTACTACCATCACCGCTTCGGCGTCGACACCCGCGGGGTGCGCTTTCCGGGCCTGATCTCGCACGGCGCGCCGCCCGGCGGCGGCACCACCGACTACGCCGTCGAGATCTTCTACGAGGCGATCCGCCACCGGCATTACACCTGCTTCCTGGAGCCGGACACCCGCCTCGACATGATGTACATGCCGGACGCGATGAAGGCCGCCATCGAGGTGATGAAGGTCGAGCCCTCCCGCCTCGTCCACCGCAACGCCTTCAACATCACGGCGATGAACTTCACGCCCGAGGAGTTGGCGGCGGAGATCCGCAAGCACATCCCGGAATTCAGGATCGATTACCAGGTGGATCCGATCCGGCAGGCGATCGCGGACTCCTGGCCGAATTCCCTCGACGACAGCGCCGCCCGGGCCGAATGGGGATGGGCTCCCGAGTTCGACCTCTCCGCGATGGTCGAGGACATGCTCACCAACCTCGAAAGGAAGCTGCGCCACCATGCCGCATGACCGATTCCTGGAGGCTCTGTCCGGCGAAGTCGCAACGCTGCGCGAGCGGGGCACGCTCAAAGGCGAGGAGACGGTGATCGTCGAGGTCCTGCCCGCCGCCGGCGAGCGGGGACCCCGCTACCTGCTCGCGGGCCACGGGGACAAGCCTTTCCTCAAGATGAACTCGAACAGCTACCTCGGCATGTCGCTGCGCCGCGAGGTGATCGAGGCCGAGGAAGCCACCACGGCGGCCTATGGCGCGGGGCCGGGAGCCGTGCGGTTCATCAGCGGCACCTATCTCCAGCACGTGGAGCTCGAGCGCCAGCTCGCCGCCTTTCACGGCCGCCAGGCGGCGATGATCTTCAGCTCCGCCTATGCCACGACCCTGGGCGTCCTGGTGCCGCTCATCACCGCCGAGACGGCGATCGTCAGCGACGAGCTGAACCACAACTGCATCATCAACGCCATGCGATTGGCGCGGCCCAAGGACAAGCTGATCTACCGCCACGTGGACATGGCGGACCTGGAAGCCAAGCTCTCCGCCGCCGCGAGCGCCGGCCAGTTCCGCCGCGCGCTCGTGGTCACGGACGGCATCTTCAGCATGCGCGGCGACTGGGCGCCGCTGCCGCAGATCCAGGCCCTCTGCGAACGGTTCGACGAGGCCTTCCCTGAGAATGTCGTCCTGGTGGTGGACGACTCCCACGGCGTCGGCGCCTTCGGCCGCACCGGCCGCGGGACGGAGGAGTTCACCGGCGCCTCTCCGGCGGACATCCTGATCGGCACGCTGGGCAAGGCCTTCGGCGTCAACGGCGGCTACGTGACCGGCAACCGCCATCTCGTCGAGTTCCTGCGCGAGACCGCCCCGCTCTACATCTATTCCAACCCCATCACCGCCGGCGAGGCCGCCGCCGCCGCGAAGGCCCTGTCGATCCTCGACAGCCCGGAAGGCCTGCGCCTGCTCGACCACCTGCGCGCGATGACGGCCCGCTTCGAGAAAGGCATCGTGGACCTCGGCTACGAGACGATCCCGGGCGAGCACCCCGTCGTGCCGCTGATGGTGCGCGACACGCCGAAGACGAACGCCCTGGTGCACCACCTCAAGGAGAACGGCATCCTCGCCACGGGCCTCAAGTACCCGGTGGTGCCGAAGGGAGACGAGGAGATCCGTTTCCAGATCTCCGCGGACCATACGCCGTACGACGTCGACTTTACGCTGCAGGCGCTTGAGAGCTTCCCCGGGCGGGGGTGAACTCTACGGCAGCTCGATGGAGTCCGCGAAAGTGATGCGGTAGCCCAGGTTCTGCCCTCCGACCACCGCCGAGCTCGGGACTTCGCCCGCCGCCGGGAAGACTTCGCCGCCCAGCAGCCGGGACTCCGCCTCGAGGCGAGCTTGCGGGTCCGTCGCGTAGATCTCGGCCTCCAGGACGAGGATGCGCAACGGGCTCGGGGCCGGGCTCGGCAGCTTCAATTGCCCCTGCCAGACGGTGTCCGCGGCGTTCCGCTGCACCACTGGGATCGCCTGCGTCGCCACCGGCTCCCAGCCCAGCGCGTCGCCGGTGTCGAACCGCCGCCGCTCCACGCGAGCGACGACCAGGGGCGTTCCGAGCTGCTCCCGCTGGCGATTGAAGTAGGCCGGCCCGTTCACCCGCAGGCCGACCTCGCCGGTGACGCCGACCTGCGTGGTGTCATACTTCACGGTGCGGTGCGGCAGGACCTGGATGAAGTCGGATGGTACCACCGGCGAAAGATGGGCGTTCGGCACGGAGATCGGTTGATAACGGGCCAGCGCCAGGCGGACGAACGGGAAGTATTGCTCCGGCGCCTTCAGAGCGATGTCGCAGAACCACAGGTTGCGCTCCGTGTCGTATTGGGGCTCGAAGGCCGCCACGTCCACGTCGACGCCGGAGAGCTCCGCAATCGTCAGCCCGCTATCGTCGGCTACGGCGTTGGCGAAATCGCCCTTGGCGAGAGGCGCCGTCTCAGTGGCGTCCCAGAGCGGATCCATACCCCATTCGCTGGCGTACTTGCGCAGCGCCTTCCAGTCCGCCGAGAGCGGCGCGTACTTGGCGGGCCGCAGCAGCACGCCCAGCAGCTCGCCGGCGCCGGAGGAGAACCAGGGGCGCTCCATGTAGAGGCGCAGCCCGCCGCCGCGCCGCTTCCTGGTGATCACCCCGGCGCTCTCGGATTGGCTCCAGGAGAAGACCGGCAGCGTGTACAGCGGCTTCACCGCGTCGGGCCGCGCCGAGCTCGGCACGTCGAGCTCGAAACGCGCGTTGTCGGCCGGCGGCGTTCCGACCTCGGCGGGAGTCGGCCGCACGAGGTCCTGGGGATTGGCCAGCACGGACGCGGGGAAGTACTCGCGGTACCGCGTCGTGCCGATCGCGGTGTAGGTCACGCGGTGGTACTTGGTGTCTCCTAGCGCATGCTTCACGTCTTTTACGGCGAGCTGATCGTTCGCCGCGTCGGGAGCGAAGATCTCCTCCACCTGCATGGTCTGCTGGACCAGGTCCGTCGCCGCATTGAACGACGGTTTGGCGGGATCGTCGAAGGGATCGGTCCAGGAGGCCTTGAGATCGATCTTGCCGGTGCTCTTGGCGTCGATGTCCACCTTGCCGTCCAGCGTGATCTCCGTGGCGCCGAGCTGCTTGCCCGGCGAGATGGTCAACGGCCCGGCCGCCGGAATGGCCAGCGGCTGCTGGACGGCGTGCACGAGCTCGAGCGTGCGGAACGGCAGGAGCAGCCAGTTGCGGCCGTCCTCCGCCAGCTTTTCGAGGTCCGCCAGATCGATGGGATTGGCCTCTTGCGCCCACTCCCAGACCCCCATCTTTTCGAGGTCGGCCTTGAGGAAATACGAGCTGTAGCGCACCTGCAGGGTCACTCCCTGCGGCACCTCCACCGTCAGGACGCGGTCGGGGGCGTTCCAGGCGGGCTGGGCCGGTGCGGCGCCGTCCTGCAATCCCTTGAGCTGCAGGCGGAAGGCTTCCAGGTCGGGCCAGACGCCGGTGAATTCGATCCGGTTGACGTCGTCGACGACGTCGTCCGGCGCGGGCATGCCCGGCAATCCCATGAAGAGGACGCCGCGGGCGAAGTTGTCGGGCAGGAAGGCGATCTCGAACTGCTGGTTGGGTTGCAGCCAGTAGACGCGCTTCTGCGCGGCATCCTCATCTTTGACGATGCCGGGGATGGCCTCCATGATGCCGGTGACGAGGTTCAGCCGCTCGATGAGCGAGCCCGCCTCGCGGCTCGCCAGGTCGTAGGCCGCCGGGTCTTTCAGGATGTTGGGCGTGCCGTCGAACACCTCGTGGCGCTCGGCCATGAGCTGCGACGTCTTGGGCGGCACCACATGGCGCTCGGTGGTCTGGCCGGCGATGGCGGCCGGCGCGTCCTGGATCGCGCTGCGCACCACCAGGCGCTCCAGCGATTCGCCTTCGATCGGCACCGCGCGCAGCACCAGCGGCGGCGGCGCGAGCGGCTCGAAGCGGTTGAACTGGAACTCCGGCGTGACCTGGGGCTGCGTGACGGCGAACGCAGCGTCGTCCGGGCCAAAGGGGCTGTTGCCGGCGAGATCCACCATGCGCGCCCGCACCCGGTACTTCCAGCCGAAGCGCAGCCGCGGCAGCGAGCCCGGCTTGGCGCGGAACTTCGTCTCCAGCTTGAACTGGGTCACCGCCGCGTTGGCCGAGTTGCCCTCCGTTTGATCGGGCAGGATCGTGCGGCCCGGACGCGACGCCACCAGGCTCCAGCCGTCCCAGGTGAAGAGGGACTCGTGCACGCGCAGCTCACGTTTCGGCAGCTCGACGCGCGACTCCGTCGAAGCCATCTGCGTGAATCCCTCGTCTTCCACGTCGGTCAGCGGTGGGGGGCCGTCCAGGAAATCGTAGGTGCCGAGCCGCTGGCAGAGCGAGCGCCACGCGCCGCTCTTGTCGTCCCGGACGTCGAGACGGTAGCCGCGCACCACGTCGTCGGCGAACAGCTCATCCGACGCTGCGGGCTGCGGCCCCGCGCCCTGGTAAGAGGCCAACGGCGACGCGTCGATCGTCGTCAGGAAGCGGTTGACCGCATAGCTGTGATCGAAGCGGCGGGTGAGCTCGGGCACCTGCTCGGCGCGGGCGATGGAGATCCCGGCGGTCTGCAGCGCCGGCAGTCCCGCGTCCTCCGGCGCGTTCGCCGGCCACGCCTTGAGCTGCTCCATGCCGTGCAGGTTGGTGGCGGTGTTGCGCAGCTTGATGCCGCTGCCGGGGAGGTCGATCTGCATCACCCGGAAGCGGCTCGCGTCGTTGAGGCGCAGCAGGCCGTCGCTGAGGTCCGAGCCGGCGCGCGCGCGGGTGCGGAAGCGCTCGGCTCCCAGCTCGTAGTGCGTGCGCGGAGTGAAGTTGGACGTCACGGTCGCCAGAGGCGCGGTCGGGATGACCCGGACGGTTCCCGGGTTCGCCGGCAGGGCCGCGTCCAGCGTGACCACGAGGTCCACCACCAGCCCGAGCTGGCGCATCAGGACGGGATAGTCGCCCAGCGAGGAGATCATCTGGTGAAAGTCGTACTGCCCCTCGATCTCCGCCTGCGTGGGCAGCGGTTTCGACGTCAAGCTGTGCGGCTGCACGTAGGCGTGCAGCTTGTCGAACGCCTGCTTCTTCGCCGGGTCGGCCATCATCGGGAACGGCACGACGCTGACTCCGAACAGCTTCCAGATGAGCCGGCGGAGGAGCAGGAACGGCCACAAGAGGCAGCCGGAGCAACCCTGCAGGCAACCGCCCGGAGGCTTCTCGCCGGGTTCTCCTGCGGGCGGGCCTGCGTCCTCCGGCTCCTTGCCGCCGACGTACACCGGGCCGCGGTCGGTCTCGGGCGGCACCCAGAGATCGGGCGGCCTGACCTCGCCCGCGATGTCGGTCATGTCGGGATCGTTCCCCAGGACCTCGCGGCCGGGGAGCTCGGCGCCGCCACCGTAGGTCGCATCGATCGCTGCCCGCTGGTAGATCCCCTTGATCGTGTCGTGCACCGTCGCCATGGGAAAAGATTGGACCACCACGCCGCTCAGGTCCTCGAAGGCGAACGGCTTGACCGTCGTCGCCGGCTTGAACAGCGCCTGCCAGAGGCCGGAGCGTGGAGCGGCGCTCTCCACGGTCGCCGGCAGGCTGGGACCGCCCTGGAATTCCACCTGGAACGTGGTCCCGAGGATCACGGCGGGCCAGTCGAGCCAGTCGGGGAAATCGCTCAGCGGCATGACCTTGACGGTCGGATCGTCGTTCCAGAGCCGCGGCGCCACGAACGCCGACAGGTGCAGCTCGGTGCCCGCTGCGAGGGGCCCGTTGCTGCTTCGGGGCAGGGCCGTCCAACTGATCGTCTGCTTGATCATGGTCTGCTCCTACGGATACGCGGCGAAGGCGTCCGCATACGTCTCCCAATCGGCCGGCGCCAGCATCTGGCGGAACTTGGGGTCCGATCCGGCGAACTCCCGCTCGATGGACACGCTGACGCTCATGCTGAAGAACAGGATCTCGATCTTCACCTTCACGCTGGCCTGGCCCCAGAGATGCCCGCCGTGCGGCGAGATCCCCTTGGTGGCATAGGACAGGCCGAGATAGAGCTCCAGCGAAACCGTGATGATCCCCAGCACCGACAGCGCTCCGTAAGCCCGGAAGTAGCCGGTGAGCTGGAAGTCCTTGCCCACCATCTGGAAGTAGAAGCCGGCCATGATCGAGGCTTCGCCGCTCGCCACGCCCAGATTGAGGGCGATGCTGGCGCCGAACTCCAGCGCCGCCTCGATCATCTTCACGCCGTCGACGCCGATGTCGATGCCGAAGAAGCCGCCGCCGCCGAACAGCCAGACGGTGAGGATGAACGGCTGCTGGCGCTCGCAGAAGGCGAAATGGAAATTGAGCGGCGCGTCGTCGAACGGCAGGAAGAATCCGGCGCCAAGGCTGATGTTCTGGAGCGACGCGACGCCGATCGTGATGTCCGGGATGCCCAGGCTGAAGCCGACGTTGATGCCCGGGTGCGGCGACGTCACGATCTCGAGGCTCGGCGGATCGTTGAAGCCGTCGAGCGGGATGTACTCCTGCAGCCGGCGGACGAACTCCAGGATGCCCTTGAACTCGATGCCCCCGAGCTGCACCGCCACGTCCGGCTTCTTGTCCGGCACCGCTTTGAAGGAGACCGACTCGAACGCGAGATCGACCAGCTCCAGGCCCGGGCCAGGCAGCAGAATCACCGAGAAGTGAGTCAGCGAGCCCTCGACGCGGAAGGTCGGCGGCGTGCCGTCGACGGGGGTTTCGACCACCGCTTCCA
>DATBGJ010000287.1:0-1960 GCA_036558045.1 Thermoanaerobaculia bacterium | reverse complement strand
ACGCTCGCTCTCCCGGAGGGAGGTGCGGAGCCCCAGGCTCGCCTCCTGCTTGGCGGCGGTGAGGGCACCCTGCCGGTCGGCGGCCGCCTCGGCTTGCGCCAGGAACTCCGCGAACCGGACCCGCGTCGCCTCCAGATGCGGAAGATCCGCACTGTTGGCGGTCAGCGGGGCCAGGAGTCGCTGGAGATCCCCCAGCCTGGCCTTCATCTGCTCCTTGCTCTTCCTTCTCGTTGCCATGGTCTTTCTCCTTCTTCGGGGCTTTGGGCCCCCTATGAGACCAGCGCCTGAATTGGCGCCTGCTCCCTGCCTGTCTCCCAAGCGGCCCTGCTGGTTCCCGTTCCAGAAGTTCCCGTACCGCCTGGTTGCTGCGCCACAGAGCCAATGCTTGCGCTCTTCCGGGCTGAACAGGCGTAGCATGCCAGGATATTTCCGTTGATGTCAAGAGACATACGGAAACAGCACTAAAAAGGCCGCCATGGCGAAAGGCGGGGCGGAAAGGGCGAGCCCTCAACTCCCTTAAGGTGCTGGGAGACAAGAAGTTGCGGGCCGGAAGGTAGGGGGCTCTTTGAAAACTGAACCTGGGGGCGCCGGCATCCTTGCCGGCATCCCTGGGGCGCCGCTGCGGCCGGCGAGGACGCCGGCGCTCCCAGGGGGTGGTCGCGCGGTGAGGTCCCTACGTCTGCAGCACGCCCGTCCTGAACTCCGGGACGTGCGGATTCATCGCCGCGCAGGCCAGGGAGCGGCCGAGCACTTGCCGGGTCTCGGCGGGATCGATGATCGCGTCCACCCACAGGCGGGCGGCGGCGTAGCGCGGGTCCATGGCGGCGGCGTAGCGCTTCTTGATCTCGTCGAGGAGCCGGTTCTGCTCCTCTTCGGTGACGTCCTCGCCGCGGTTCTTGAGCTGGATCGATAGCAACGTCCGGCTCGCCTGGTCGCCGCCCATCACGGAGATCGAGGCCGACGGCCAGGCGTAGACGAAGCGCGGGCCGTAGGCCTTGCCGCACATGGCGTAGTTGCCGGCGCCGTAGGAGTTGCCGGCGAAGAGGGTGATCTTGGGCACCGTCGAGTTGGCGACGGCGTTCACCATCTTGGCGCCGTCCTTGATGATGCCGCCGCGCTCGGCCCGGCTGCCCACCATGAAGCCGGTGACGTCCTGGAGGAAGAGGAGCGGGATCTTCTTCTGGTTACACAGCTCGACGAAGCGCGCTCCCTTGTCCGCCGAATCGGAGTAGATGACGCCGCCGATCTGCAGCTCGCGGTCCGCCGGACCGGTGCCCGTCCGGCGCGGCACGATGGAGCGCTGGTTGGCGACGATGCCCACCGCCCAGCCTTCGATCCAGCCGGTGCCGCAGAGGAGGGTCTGGCCGTAGGTGGCCTTGTACTCGTCGAGCTCGCTGCCGTCGAGCAGCCGGGCGAGCACCTCGTGGGTGTCGTAGGGACGGGCGCGGTCGATCGGGATCAGGCCGTAGAGGTCCTCGCCCGGATAGAGCGGCTCCACGGGCTGGCGTCGGGCGAAAGGAGCGCGCGGCGGCTCGGCGAGCTGCGCGAGCTGGCTGCGGATCTTCGCCAGGCAGGAGGCGTCGTCCGGATGCCGGTGGTCCACCACTCCCGAGATGTCGCACTGGACCAAGGCGCCGCCGAGCTCCTCGTTGTCGATCTTCTCGCCGATCGCCGCCTGCACCAGGTGGGAGCCGGCGAGGAAGATCGAGCCGGTGCCCTCCACGATGTGGGCCTCGTCGCTCATGATCGGCAGGTAGGCGCCGCCGGCCACGCAGGAGCCCATGATGGCCGCCATCTGGAACACGCCCTCGGCGGAGAGCCGGGCGTTGTTGTAGAAGGCGCGGCCGAAGTGCTCCTTGTCGGGGAAGATCTCGTCCTGCAGCGGCAGGAAGACGCCGGCCGAATCCACCAGGTAGACGATGGGCAGCCGGTTCTCGAGCGCGATCTCCTGCGCCCGCAG
>DATBGJ010000286.1:0-4191 GCA_036558045.1 Thermoanaerobaculia bacterium | reverse complement strand
TGAACGTCGAGCTCTCGCCGAGCACCTTCTCCACCAGGATCAGGCAGCCCTTCTCGGCCATCCCCCGGGCGATGCACCGGATGAGCCGCTCCCGCTGCAAGGGCCGCACGAACTGCAGGGTGAGGACGAGCAGCACGACGGAAGCGTCGCGGATCTCGATATCGCGGTCGAGGTCCGCGCAGCGCAGCTCGTACTCGTAGGCGAAGCCCGCCTCGGCGAGCTTGTGCCGGGCGATCTCCAGCATCTCGGGCGAGGAGTCGAGGCCGACGAAGCGCACGTCGGCGCCGGCCGGCAGCTCCCGGGAGATCTGCAGGAAGCTGGTGCAGGTGGAGCATCCGAGGTCGTAGATGGCCGTGCCCGGGGCGGCGAAGTCGGCCGCCAGCTCCGCCACCAGCCGCTGGATCTCCGCGTAGAAAGGCACCGAGCGGTCCAGCATGTCGTCGAAGACGACGGCGGTGTCCTTGCCGAAATTGAAGTCGTCGATGCGCACCCGCGGCGCCGCGAAGAGCCGGTCCTCCGTCCGCTCGCGGAACCTCGCCGGCTGTTTCAAATCGGTCGTCTTCATGGTGGCCTCCCGCTAGCGGCGCAGCTCCTGGATGACGAGACAGGCACGGAAGATGGCGGTGAAGATCTCCCGGATGTCCGCCGTGCCGATCGGACCGCTGGGCGCCGCCGTCAGGCGCTGCAGCATCTCCTCCTCGCGGCGCGGATCGTAGGGACCCAGATGCAGGGCCCCTTTCACCTCGGCGATCTCGATCACGACCTCGGCGCGCTCCTGGAGCAGGGCCAGGATCCTGCTGTTCAACACGTCGATCCTGTCGCGCAGTTGCGCGAGATGTTCTGCGGATACAGCGGTTTGCGTTACCAGGGGGTCTTCGCCGAGCCTCACCATACGCAGGCGGTATCCTCGCACATTGTTATGAATGCAAGATGAACGGAGCGGCCGCGGAAGCGCTCAGGTCGAGCAGCGGGAGGCGCACTTCGAAGGTCGCTCCCGGGCCCTTGGCGTCGAGGAGCTGGACCCGCCCGCCGTGGCTCTCCACCACCCAGCGGACGACGCTCAGACCCAGGCCGCCGCTGGAGGCTCCACGGGCGCCCTGGCCGCGGAAGAAGCGGTCGAAGATGAAGGGCCGCTCCCCCGCCGGAACTCCTTTCCCCTGATCGGCGACCACCAAGCGGGCTTCCTCCTGCCGGCGTTCGAGCGCGATCTCGACGCTGCGGCCCGGCGGCGTGTACTTGACGGCGTTGTCCAGCAGGTTGAGCACGGCGAGGCGGAGGCGGTCGGAGTCGCCGAGCACCTGCACCGGCCGCTCGATGTGGCTGGTGAGGACGACGGCGTTCTGGGTCGCCAGGGGCGAGACCGTCTGCATGGCCGACTCCACGACGCCGGCGAGGTCGACGGGCAGGGCCGGGGCCCGCGCTCCGCCCTGGGCCTCCTCGCGCGCCAGGGTGAGGAGACCCTCGACGATGCGCTGAATGCGGTCGATCTCCAGCAAGTTCTCCCGCAGCAGCTCGCGGTACTCCTCGACGCTGCGCTCGCGGCGCAGGGCGACCTCCAGTCCGGTGCGCAGGATGCTGACCGGGGTGCGCAGCTCGTGCGAGGCGTCGGCGGTGAAGCGGCGCATCCGGTTGACGCTCTCCTCCAGCCGAGAGAGGAGGTCGTTGAACTCACGGCCGAGGTCCGCCAGCTCGCGGGCGGAGGGCACGGCGAGGCGCTCTTCGAGATGGCTCGTGTCGAGGGCGCGGACGGAGGCCACCATGTCCTTGATCGGACGCAGCGCACGGGCCGCCAGGATGCGCCCGCCGAGAGCGGCGAGCGGCACGAGCAGCAGCCCGGCCAGGGCGAGGATGACGGCCAGATTGCGCAGCCGCTGCCGTAACGGGGCCGTGGAGGCGAACGCTTCGACGAAGAGACCGGGCTGGGTCCAGACCGGATGACGGACGACGGCCAGGGGTTCCATCCCCGCCATCTCCTGGAGGCGCAGCTCCTCGCCATCGCCCGCGCCCGCCGGAAACGCCGGCGAATTCGGCGTCGCCGCCAGCACCCTGCCGTGGCCGACGATGCGCAGCCAGACGGTGATGGGCAGCTCCTTCTCCAGCAGGCGCAGCTCGGGATAGTCCATCCGGTTGCTGGCGGCGTAGTAGCTGGCCAGGGTTTCAGCCTGATTGGAGAGAGTGCTGTTGAGCTGCTGCCTGGCATGGGTGGCCTCCAGGGCGAGGATCGCGCAGGAGGCCGCGACGTAGAGGACGAAGAAGATGCCGGCCGACCAGAGGGTGAGGTCGTTCTTGAACGAGCGCCGACGGCTCATTCCCCACCTCTTCGCGGAGGACCGAAGATGTATCCGCTGCCTTTGACGGTGTGGATCAGCCGCGGCGCGCCGGCCGCCTCCAGCTTGCGGCGGAGCCGGGTCACCATGACGTCGATGACGTTGGACCTCGCCTCGTAGGCGAAATCCCACACGTGCTCGGAGATCGTGGCGCGATCGAGGACCGCTCCCGGATGGAGCATGAAGTACTCCAGCAGCGCAAACTCCTTGGCGGTGAGATCGAGGCTCTCCCCTCCCCGCTCCACCTGGCGGCGGGTGCGGTCCAGGCGCAGGTCCGCGCACGCGAGCACCTGGAGGGGCGGCGCGCTGCGGCGGCGCAGCAGGCTGCGGGCTCGCGCCAGCAGCTCCTCGAAAGCAAAGGGCTTGGTCAGGTAGTCGTCCGCCCCGGCGTCGAGGCCCCGGACGCGGTCCTCGATGCCGTCCATGGCGGTCAGGATGAGCACCGGCGTCGCCAGCGCTTCCCGGCGCCAGCGCACGAGCAGGTCGAGACCCGGGCCGTCCGGCAGCCGCAGGTCGAGAAGGATGAGATCGAAGTCGGCGGCGGCGGCGAGGTCCGCGGCCTCGGCGCGGCTGGCGGCGTGATCGACGCCGTACCCCTCCTCGCGCAGCCCCTTGACCAGACGCCGCGCCAGCAGGGGCTCATCCTCGACCAGCAGGAGCCGCATACCGCTATCCTAGCCCCCTTCGTCCTCGGCGCGCAGGCAGAGCGGGACCGCCAGCACGAACAGCACCGGCCGCTGCACCTCGGTGTCCCCCCAATTGTTCTCGAAGAGACCCGCCACATTGAAGGCGAGCAGGGCGAGCATGGCGCCGACGTAGAGATCGGCCCGGCGTCCCTTCCTGCCGCCCTCGCGGCGGAACCTCCGCCAGGCGACGGCGATGGAGGCCCCCGTCAGCCACAGATAGGAGGCGAGGGCGGGAAGCCCCCGCTCGGCGGCGAGCTGCAGCAGGTTGTCGTGGAGGTGGGGCACTTCATAGCGCGGCGCCGCGGGCGAGCGATAGATCGCGTACCGCCGCTCCACCAGCTCCGGCCCGAGGCCGAAGAGCGGGCGCTCCCGGATCATCGCGAGTCCCGCCTCCAGCATGCAGAGGCGGTCGTAGTTCGAGGGGTCCCGCAGATCGACGATCGACATCGCCCGGTTGAGCAGCGGCACCGGCGCCAGGGTCACGAACAGCACGGCCGCCGGCACGTAGGCGAGCAGCAGCCGCGGCGCGCGGATCACCACCAGGACGGTCAGCGTCACCACGAGGGCCACCCAGGCATTGCGGGTGAGGCTGCCGAGCAGGGCGACGTTGATGGCCGCCAGCGCTCCCCACCGCCACCGGCTGCGCCAGCGCCCACCGTAGACCATGGCGGCGACGAGCAGCAGATCGCAGATCAGCAGGTAGCCCGAGAAGGTCATGTAGTGCGAGAAGGGGCCGCGGATACGCCGCTCGATGTCGCCGTAGCCGATAAGGTACTGGGAGAGACCGATGCAGGCGAGCAGGGCCGCCGCCAGCACCAGGGCGTCCACCGCGAGACGCACCTGCCGCTCGCCGCGCACCAGCAGCAGCGCGAGCACCAGCGTCGACAGGCTGAAGACCTCGGTCACCGCGCGCACGCTGGTCCAGGGATCGGAGGAAGCCACGATCGAGCCCCCGAGCAGCAGCACGTAGAACCCCAGCGGGATGAGCAGCGGCTTGAAATCCGCCCATGGCACGGGGCGCCGGCGCGTCCAGGGAAGGGCGAGAATGGTCAGCCCGAGGAGGATGTTCGACGCGGCGATGCTGAAGACGGTGGCGATATGGGAGACGTAAAGCCAATAGCCGGCGCGCCGGGCGCGGGAGTCGGAGGCTTCGAAGGGGGATTGCACGGCCGGACGTT
>DATBGJ010000285.1:0-6961 GCA_036558045.1 Thermoanaerobaculia bacterium | reverse complement strand
GACGGCGCGCACGCCCTGGAGGAGCGGCCCCTTGGCGGCCCAGTCGCGGGAGGAGCCGGTGCCGTACTCCTTGCCGGCGAGCACCACGGTGGGCACGCCCTCCGCCTTGTACTTCATGGCCGCGTCGTAGATCGCCAGCGGCTCGCCGTCCGGCAGGTGGACGGTGAAGCCGCCCTCGATCTCCGGCACCATGCGGTTGCGGATGCGGATGTTGGCGAAGGTGCCCCGCACCATGACCTCGTGGTTGCCCCGGCGGGCGCCGTAGGAGTTGAAGTCCTTGGGGGCCACGCCGTGCTCAATCAGGTACTTGCCCGCCGGGCTCGCCACCTTGATCGAGCCGGCCGGCGAGATGTGGTCGGTGGTGATGCTGTCGCCGAACACCGCCAGCACGCGCGCTCCCCGCACGTCCTCGACCGGCGCCGGCTCGGCCGGCATGTCGACGAAGTACGGCGGCTGGCGGACGTAGGTCGACTCCGGCTCCCAGGCATAGGTGTCGCCCTCGGGCACGTCGAGGCTGTTCCAGCGCTCGTCGCCGGCGAAGACGTCGCGATACTGCTCGCGGAACATGTCGGAACGGAGGGCCCGCAGGATGGTCTCCTCGACCTCCCGCCGGCTCGGCCAGAGATCGCGCAGGAAGACGGGCTCGCCGTCCTTGCCGTGGCCGACGGGCTCGCTCTGCCAGTCGACGTCGATGCGCCCGGCGAGCGCGTAGGCCACCACCAGCGGCGGCGAGGCCAGATAGTTGGCGCGCACGTCGGAGTTGATGCGCCCCTCGAAGTTGCGGTTGCCCGAGAGCACGGCGACGGCCACCAGGTCCCGCTCCTCGATGGTCTTGGAGATCGCCGGCGGCAGCGGACCGCTGTTGCCGATGCAGGTGGTGCAGCCGTAGCCCACGAGGTTGAAGCCGAGCTGGTCGAGGTAGGGCGTGAGTCCGGCCTCGCGGTAATACTCGGTCACCACCTTGGAGCCGGGAGCGAGGCTCGTCTTGACCCACGGTTGCGTCCGGAGCCCCTTCTCCACCGCCTTCCTGGCGAGCAGGCCGGCGGCCACCATGACGGACGGATTGGAGGTGTTGGTGCAGCTCGTGATGGCGGCGATCACCACCGAGCCGTGCTGCAGCTCCGCCGCGGCCGGATCGTCCGCCACCGCCACCTCGGGCTCGGCCACGGCGAGGCCCGCCGCGGTGCCGCCCGCCGACTGCAGACCGGAGGCCACCGGCCGCGCCTTGCCCGTCCGGCCCATGGCGGTCATCGCCGCGAGCTCCTTGAGGAAGGCGGGCTTCACCTCCGAGAGCCGCACCCGATCCTGTGGCCGCCGCGGACCGGCGAGGCTGGGCTCGACCGTGCCGAGGTCCAGCTCCAGGGTGTCGGAGTAGACCGGCTCGGGGCTCGCCGCCGAATGGAAGAGCCCCTGCTCCTTCATGTAGGCCTCGACCAGCGCCACCTGCTCCGGAGAGCGGCCGGTGAAGGCCAGATAGTCGAGCGACACCTGGTCCACCGGGAAGATGCCACAGGTGGCGCCGTACTCGGGCGCCATGTTGCCGATTGTCGCCCGGTCGGCCAGCGCCAGGTTGGCGAGGCCCGGACCGAAGAACTCGACGAACTTGCCGACCACCCCTTTCTTGCGCAGCATCTCGGTGACCGTGAGCACGAGGTCGGTCGCCGTCGAGCCCTCGGGCAGCTCGCCCGCCAGGCGGAAGCCCACGACCTGGGGGATGAGCATCGACACCGGCTGCCCGAGCATGGCCGCCTCGGCCTCGATGCCGCCGACGCCCCAGCCGAGCACGCCGAGCCCGTTGACCATGGTGGTGTGGGAGTCCGTGCCCACCAGGGTATCGGGATAGGCGTAGCGCTCGCCGCCGACCTCGCCCTCCATCACCACGCGCGCCAGGTATTCGAGGTTCACCTGGTGGACGATGCCGGTGTCGGGCGGCACCACCCGGAAGTTGCTGAACGCGGTCTGGCCCCAGCGCAGGAAGGCGTAGCGCTCGCGGTTGCGCTCGAACTCCTTCCCGGCGTTGATGAGGAAGGCCGCGGCGGAGCCGAACTCGTCCACCTGCACCGAATGGTCGATGACCAGCTCGACCGGCTGCAGCGGATTGATCTTCTTGGGATCGCCGCCCATGGCCACCATGGCGTCGCGCATGGCGGCGAGGTCCACCACGGCGGGCACGCCGGTGAAGTCCTGCAGCAGGACGCGGGCGGGCATGAAGGCGATCTCCTGCGCCGGCACCGCCTGCGGGTCCCAGCGCGCCAGCGCCTCGATCTCGCCGGCGGTGACGACCGCGCCGTCCTCGCGGCGTAGCAGGTTCTCGAGCAGGATGCGCAGCGAGTAGGGCAGGCGGGACACGGTCCAGCCCCGCTTCTCCAGAACGTCCAACCGAGCGAGGCGGAATTCACGGCCGCCGACCCGCAGGGTGGCGCGGCTTCCGAAACTATCTTTCATGGGATCTCCTGGGATCTTGTCAAGACAGGGGCGCGGATCCGCGACGGGCGGCCGGCGCCGCGCCTGCAACGATAACAGCTCGCCCGGAATTCTCCCAGGGGCTGGGCACCCGGAGTAAGATGCGCCTATGACGGTTGCCGGCTCCGATCTCTCCACACCGGTCCTGTTGTTGGCCATGCCCCAGGTGCTCGATCCCTCCTTCCATCGCAGCGTCGTGCTCCTCCTCCATCACGAGGATGCGGGAAGCTTCGGCTTCGTCGTCAACCGGCCGACGGACATCAAGATCCGCGAGATCCTCAAGGGGATGGACATCGGCTGGCGCGGGAACGAGAAAGCCGTGGCCTACATGGGCGGGCCGGTGCAGCAGAACCTCGGCACCGTGCTCTTCACCCCCGTGCTCCCCGACGGCGATACGGACGACACCGCCACCGAGATCGCGCCCGGCATCGCCCTGACGCAGCACATCGGCGACCTCTCCCGTCTCGCCGAGGCGCCGCCGGACCACTTCCGCCTGCTCCTCGGCTATGCCGGTTGGAGCGAAGGCCAGCTCATGGAGGAGATCCTCCGCAACGACTGGCTGACGGCGCCGGTCTCCGACGAGCTGATCTTCGCTCCCGATCCCGAGCAGGTCTGGGACGCCGCCCTGCGCTCGGTGGGCATCAATCCGGCGGCCCTGCCGTCGTGGGTGCCCGGCAACTCGTCCGGGGAGTCGGCGAACTGACCGGCCCGCGAGGGCCCGAGGCGATGCATCACCCGGCCCGATGAAAACCGAACACCACCGATCCGCGGGCGGTCTGGTGGTCGACGGCAGCCGCATCCTCCTCATCTCCACCCAGGCCGGCCGGCGCTGGCAGCTTCCCAAGGGGCACATCGAGCCGGGGGAGAGCGCCGAGCAGGCCGCGGTGCGGGAGGTGCGCGAGGAGACGGGCGTCACCAGCCGCGTGGTGGCCACCCTGCCGCCGATCGAGTACTGGTTCGTGGAGAAGAGAGCCCGCAGGGTCCACAAGCAGGTGGACTACTTCCTGCTGGCCTACGTCAGCGGCGACGCCGCGGACTTCGACGCCGGCGAGGTCTCCGGCGCCGAGTGGTTCTCCTGGGACGCGGGGATCGCCAAGCTCAGCTTCGACAACGAGCGGCGCGTGACGCAGGCGGCGCGCGAGATCGCCGAGTCCGGCAGGCAGGCGTTCGGATAAGATTCCGGCGGAGGAGGGATCCTCATGCTGCGAGCCCTGCTGCAGATCGTGCTCAACGGCGTGGCCGTGTTCGTCGCGGCCTACTTCGTTCCGGGCATCCATTACACCGGCGGCCTGCTCTATCTCCTGCTGGTAGGCCTGGTCATCGGCCTCATCAACCTGATCGTCAAGCCGATCGTCTCCTTCTTCTCGTTGCCGCTGATCGTGCTCACCCTCGGCCTCTTCTACCTGGTGATCAACGGCCTCATGCTCTACCTCGCCGCCTTCCTGTTGGACGGCTTGACGGTGGACGGCTGCGGCGCGGCGATCCTGGGCGGTCTGGTGATCGCGCTCTTCAACTGGGTGGTGCGTGCGTTCACCAAGGACTGAGCTGAAACCCCGGGCCGGCATCACGCCGGGGGAGGCGCGGCGGGAGTCCGGCCGCGCCCGGCGCTCGCGCGCCGCGGCGATCCTGGAACGGCTCGAGCACGAGTACCCCGGCACCCGTATCGCCCTCGACTTCGAGACTCCGCTGCAGCTCCTGGTGGCCACCATCCTCGCCGCCCAGTGCACGGACAAGAAGATCAACGAGGTGACCCCGGCGCTCTTCCGGCGCTATCCCAACGCGCGCGCCTATGCCGAGGCGGACCTCGGCGAGCTGGAGGAGATGGTGCACGCCACCGGCTTCTTCCGCAACAAGGCGCGGGCCTTGAAGACCCTCGGCCAGGCGCTCCTCGCGGAGCACGACGGCGAGGTGCCGGCGAGCATGGAGGCCCTCTGCAAGCTGCCGGGCGTCGGCCGCAAGACGGCGAACGTCGTGCTCGGCAACGCCCTGGGCCTCAACGAAGGCATCGCGATCGACACCCACGTCCACCGGCTCTCCCGCCGCCTCGGGCTGACGGAGGAGGACGATAGCGATGCCATCGAGCAGGACCTGACGTCTGCCATCCCGCGCGAGAGCTGGACCCGCTTCGCCCTCCTGCTGCAGGACCACGGCCGCAAGATCTGCAAGGCGCGGAAACCCGAGTGCGGCGTCTGTCCGGTGGCGGTGCTCTGTCCCTCGGCGGAGATATGAACGGCACGAGCAAGACCGCCGTCGTCACCGGCGCCAGCTCCGGCATCGGCGCCGCCACGGCCCGCGCCCTCGCCGGGGCGGGATTCCGCGTCTTCATCGGCGCGCGGCGGCAGGACCGTCTGCACGAAGTGGCCGGTCCCATCGGCGCCACGGCCCTGCCGCTCGACGTCACCGATGCCGCCAGCGTGGCCGCGTTCGCCGCCGGCCTGCCGCCCCAGGTCCATCTGCTGGTCAACAACGCCGGCGGCGCCCATGGGCTCGACCGCGTCGAGAACGCCAGCGAAGAGGACTGGCGATGGATGTGGGAAGTCAACGTCCTCGGATCGATGCGGGTAACGCGGGCGCTGTTCCCCGCGCTCAGGGCCTCGGCGGACGGCCACATCGTCAACGTCGGCTCGATCGCCGGCTTCGAAACCTACGCCGGCGGCGCGGGCTACACGGGCGCCAAGCACGCGGCGCGCGCGCTCACCCGCACGCTGCGCCTCGAGCTGCTCGGCGAGCCCGTGCGGGTCACCGAGATCGCGCCGGGGCTCGTCGAGACCGAGTTCTCGCTCGTGCGCTTCGCCGGCGACGCCGAGCGCGCCGCGGCGGTCTATCGCGGTTACCAGCCGCTGACCGCCGAGGACATCGCCGACTGCATCGTCTGGGCGGCCACCCGCCCGTCCCACGTCAACGTCGACGAGATCGTCGTCCGCCCGCGCGACCAGGCGACCGCCACCCTGGTGCACCGCCGGGACTCGAGCCAGACCTGACCCTTGAGGCTCCGCACCTCTCTGCTCCTCGCGGCGATGGCGCTCGCCGGTTGCACCCCGGAGAACCTGGCCACGCCCGAGCTCTATCGCACCTCCTGCGCCCGCTGCCACGGTACCGATGGGCGAGGAGTTTCCCGCTACCTCGACCGCTATCCGTATCTCGATCTCGTCGCCTCGCCCATGGTGCGCCAGGGAGACCGGGCGGCCGTCCGCCAGCGCATCGTCGAGGGCGACGGACCGATGCCCGGCTTTTCCCGCCGACTGAGCCCGACCCAGATCGAGCGGCTCGTCGACTTCACCCTCCAGCTCGGCCAATCCGCCAAGGAGACCCCCTGACATGGACCCGCAACGCATGAAGGACGCCTATCAGAAGCTGCAGAGCCTCGACGAGCGCATGACCTACAAGGTCCGCCCGCGCGCCGGCGGCGGGCTCGTCCGGCCCTCCCCCGAGCAGCTCGAGGTGGCCCTGCGCGACCTGGCCGCCTACACGGTGGAGCTGAAGGACGTCGTCCAGGAGCTGTTCCTGGCGATCGCGGGAAAGCCGCAGCCGCCGGGGTGAGGTCCGCATTGACTCCAGCCGCCCGCGCGCGTAGGCTCTCCGCGTCAATCCCGATTCAGTCGCCGCCGTCATCAGCAGTCTGGACGCAGTCCATTCGCCGCAAGGCACTGCCGAAGGAGGCAAAGCATGAACACTGGACGCTTCGTGGGAGCCGCGGTCGCCGTCTGGGTGGTCCGAACCCTGTTGAACGCCGGGTTCTACGGGTACCTCATGCACGGGGAGTACGAGAAGCTGGACGCCGCCCATCCCGGGATGTTCCGGGAGGTGGTGCCGGCCTTCATCGCGATCGATCTGCTGGTCGCCCTCCTGCTGGTCTATCTGATCGTGAAAGCCGCTTCCTGCTTCGGCGGCGGGATGAAGGGGGCGGTCACCATCGCCATCCTGATCGCCATTCTCGGTCCGATCGTCTTCAGCATGTACTACTACTTCAGCACCACCTACTACACCGTGAATTTCTTCTGTATCGAGTCGGTCTACCAGCTCGTCACCCACGCCATCCAGGGCGCCATCGCGGCGGCGATCTACAAGACGGCCTGAGCTTTTAGGGGGGACAAATCAAGCGTCTGCTGCGGGCACGCCGTCCAGATCTACCACCGGCGTGCCCCGCATCAGCGCCCAGTACAGCAGGAACGCCACCGCAAAACCCACGAACCAGGCGTAGTCGTAGAGCACGCGCAGGGCCGGTACGACGAGGCCGATGAGCGCCACGGTGACGCCCGCGGCGAGCGATACCAGCGCCTTCCAGCTCCAGCGCCCATAGATGCCGTCCGAATCGTACAGATCAGCCAGTGACAGGCGCGCTTTGCGGATCAGCCAATAGTCGGCGATGAAGATCCCCGCGATCGGCCCCAGGAAGCTGGAGTAGCCCACCAGCCAGCCGAAGATGTAGGTGCCGTAATTCGCCAGCAGCCGCCACGGCATGATCACGATGCCCAGGATGCCGGTGAGAATTCCGCCG
>DATBGJ010000284.1:0-18566 GCA_036558045.1 Thermoanaerobaculia bacterium | reverse complement strand
GGCACGAATTCTTCCGCCGCTACGAGCTCGTGGAGGCGGAAGCCCTGGCGCTCGAGCGGCAGGCATCCGCGGAAGGCACCACCAGCGAAGCCGACTGGCCGCAGGAGATCCAGCAAGTCCTCAGCAAGGTCGATTCCTTCGTTCGCATCACTCTCGATCAGCCGCGCCCGGTGGCCCAGGGCGCGATCGAGATCGGTGACTGGGTGGTCCTCCTGCGGGTCGTCCCGAAGCATGGCGGAGCCCCGCCGGCGCCGCCGATCGAGACCAGCGGCGAGCCACCCAAGGGGCCGAAGCCCAAAGCCGGCGGCAAATCCGGCCGCAAGCGCAAGCGCTGACCGCCCGTTTTTTTCCGCCTCGATCCTCGGCGTGTCAATTTTGTCCAGCCGGCCCAAGCCGCCGAGATTCCACTTCAGGAATGAAGTTGTCCCTCTTGGGTACATTTCGTGGCACATGTTTCTTGATGCGCTATCTAGTAGCCGTTATCGGATAGAGGGCTTCGACCGTAAGTGTTGTGCTTTCAGGCATTTGTGCTTGCAATGCGTGCCTTGGAGCCGCTACATTTTGTGCCTATGGCCATGTTCGACAATGTCGGGCGGACGCTCAGTCTGCTGCGCGAGCTGCGCGGCAAGAGCCAGGCCCGCGTCTCCCGCGAAGCCGGTATCGGGAAGAGCCAGCTCTCGAAATACGAGAACGGCAAGGAGCTGCCGAAGCTCGACTCGCTGGAAAAGGTGTTGAACGCGCTGCGGGTCGGCTACTTCGAGTTCTTCTACGCGCTCCACCTGGTGGACGGGCGGGCGGCCGACATGGCGGCGAGCGACGCCGGCGCGGCCCGCGCCGAGCCGCTCTCCATGGTCCCCCTCCCCGACGCCCTCTCTCTCCTCGCCGAGCCCACCGATCAGGCCTTCGGACGGATGTTCTCCGATCTGATGCTCCTCTATCGCCGTCACCTGGAGCAGGTGTTGCTCTCGGGCGTGCGGCGGCCGCCGCCGGAAGAGCCCAAGCGCAAGAAGCCGGGCCGGTAGATCTTCAGCCGAAGGGCGCCACTCGCAGATCCAGCTCTCCCCATCGCGCGGCCGCGAGTTCGCCGCCGAGGTCCGCGTCCCCTCGGTACGGGCGCTGCGGGATGCGGCGGCAGGGAACGCGGAAGGTGGTGGCTCCGGCAAAGGGAAAGGGCTGGAGATGAACCGTGGCTTCGGCGAAGGCGATGCGCCAGCCGTACCGCTCGATGGGCCCACGCCAGCCGTTGCAGGTGCCGAGCGAGATCTGGTCGGCGAGATCGAGGAAGCGGTAGTCGGTCTCCAGCTCCTGGCGCGGCGTGCCGGTCTCTTCGCGCAGGCTCTGCTCGAGGTCGGTGAGGAAGGTGACGAACGAAGCCCATCCTGCTTCGTCCCGGCGGTCCTGGAAGAGGTTGAGGGCATGCCGGGTGATGAGCAGAGCGGCGTAAGGGCGCGCCGCCGCGTACCGGCTGGTACCGCGCTCCCAGATCTCGATGCGCTCCTCGCGCGGCAGGGAGATGAAGTCGTGCGGCCGGCCGCGCCCGGCGTCCCAGCGCGGCGCGGCGTCGGCCTCGCGCCAGCCGTTGTCATGCTCGCGGGCGGCGAAGACGAGGTCGTCCCGCCGCGGGTGAGACGGCAGGCCGTCGCCCCGCCAGAGCGACAGCAGCTCGCCGGAGAAGTGGGCGTGGTCGGGCTGGGTGATGACGCGGAGCGCGGCGCCTTCGGGGAGGGCGATCATGGCGGAAGAGATTATCCGCTCCAAGGCCATGGCCTCCCTGAATCGAGATATAAGATCCTTCCCCTATGACCCTGAAAAAAATCAGCCGCGAGGACGCGCTCGCCTACCATTCGCGCGGCCGCAAGGGCAAGATCCAGGTCGTCCCCACCAAGCCCACCCTCAGTCAATTGGACCTCTCGCTCGCCTACAGCCCGGGCGTCGCCGTGCCTTGCAAAGAGATCGAGCGGGAGCCGCTGCTGGCCTACGAGTACACCGCCAAGGGCAACCTGGTGGCGGTGATCAGCAACGGCACCGCGGTGCTCGGCCTGGGTAACATCGGCGCGCTCGCCGGCAAGCCGGTCATGGAGGGCAAGGGCGTCCTCTTCAAGCGCTTCGCCGACATCGACGTCTTCGATCTGGAGGTGGCGACGACGGACGTCGAGGAGCTCATCCGCACGGTGAAGCTCCTCGAGCCGACCTTCGGCGGCATCAACCTGGAGGACATCCGCTCTCCCGAGTGCTTCGAGATCGAGCGCCGCCTGAAGGCCGAGATGGGCATCCCGGTCTTCCACGACGACCAGCACGGCACGGCCATCATCTCGGGCGCCGCGCTGCTCAACGCGCTGGAGATCGCCGGCAAGCGGATCGCCGACGCGCGCATCGTCTTCTCGGGCGCCGGCGCGGCGGCCCTCTCCTGCGCGCGGCTCTACATGCAGCTCGGAGCCCGCAAGGAGAACCTCATCCTCTACGACCGCGGCGGCGTGATCTACCGCGGCCGGGAGGAGAACATGGATCCCTACAAGGCGGAGCTCGCCGCCGACACGCCGGCGCGCACCCTGGCCGAGGCGATGGCGGGAGCCGACGTCTTCATCGGCCTCTCCATCGGCGGCATCGTGACGCCGGAGATGGTGCGCTCGATGGCCAGCAACCCCATCGTCTTCGCCATGGCCAATCCCGATCCCGAGATCGGCTACGAGGAGGCGCGGGAGGCGCGTCCGGACGCCATCGTGGCCACCGGGCGCAGCGACTATCCGAACCAGGTCAACAACGTCCTCGGCTTCCCGTTCCTCTTCCGCGGAGCCCTCGACGTGCGGGCGAGCGACATCAACGACGCGATGAAGCTCGCCGCCGTGGCGGCCCTCGCCGAGCTCGCGCGCGAGGACGTGCCGGACGCGGTGCTGCGGGCCTACGGTCTCTCCGCGCTGCGCTTCGGCCGCGAGTATCTGATCCCCAAGCCCTTCGATTACCGCGTGCTGCTGCGTGTGCCTCCGGCGGTGGCGCGGGCGGCCATGGAGAGCGGCGTCGCGCGGGTGCCGATCGACGATTTCGAGGCCTATCACCGGCGGCTGGAGACGCTGATCTCGCGCCGGCTGGAGCTGATGCGCGGCGTCGTCGACCGTGCCCGGCGCTCGCCGCGGCGGCTGGTCTTCCCCGAGGGCGAGCACGAGCAGATCCTGCGCGCCGCCAAGATCCTCGTCGACGAGGGCATCGCGCATCCCATCCTGCTCGCCCGCCGCGAGATGATCGCCGACCGCCTGCGCGAGCTCGACCTGCCCGAGGAGCGCGTCACCATCATCCACAACGAGAGCAGCGACCGCTTCGAGACCTACGCCAGGCGCTTCCACGAGCTGCGGCACCGCGACGGCATCACCCTGCTCGACGCCCGCAAGCGGATGCGGACGCGCAACTACTTCGGCACCATGATGGTGGAGGTGGGGGACGCGGACGGCCTGATCTCCGGCCTCACCCAGCACTACCCGGACACCATCCGGCCGGCGCTGGAGATCGTCGGCACGCGCGACGGCGTGCGGCGGGTCTCCGGCACCTACGTGCTGATCCTCCAGGACCGCGTCTTCTTCCTCGCCGACACGACGGTGAACATCGATCCGACGCCCGAGGAGCTGGCCGAGATCGCCCTGCTCACCGTGGGCTTCGTGCGCCGCTTCGGCATCGTGCCGCGGGTGGCGATGCTGTCGTTCTCGAACTTCGGCTCCAACAAGCATCCGGCGGCGCGCAAGGTGCGCCGCGCCGTGGAGATCGTCGGCGCCATCGATCCGGAGCTGGAGATCGACGGTGAGATGCAGGCCGATACCGCCGTCTTCGAGCAGATCCTGCGCGAGAACTATCCCTGGAGCCGCCTCAAGCAGCCGGCGAACGTCCTGATCTGCCCCGAGCTGCAGTCGGCCAACATCGCCTACAAGCTGATGTGGCGCCTGGCGGGCGCCGAGGCGATCGGGCCGGTCCTGCTGGGCATGGCAAAGCCGGTCCACGTGCTGCAGCCCGGCATGGAGGTGAGCGACATCGTGAACATGGCGGCGCTGTGCGTGGCGGACGCCCAGGAGCTGGACGGGCTGGCGCCGAGCGCGATTCCGGGGTAAACTTACGAGACGCTCTTATTTTCACCCCGAAGGAGGTCTGATCCATGAAGCGTATTTCCACCCTCGTCCTCTGCGCCGCCCTGCTGCTCGCGATCTTCGCGGTGCCGAGCCTTTCCCGGGCGGCGTCCAGCGACAAGCCGCGCATCGCCGTCCTGGAGTTCAAGAACAAGGCCGACAACCAGTGGTGGTGGCACGGCGGCGCCGAGGCGGCGCAGGACGTGTTCGTCACCGAGCTGGTGAAGAGCGGCAAGTTCCGCGTCGTCGAGCGCGAGCAGCTCGAGGCCCTGATGCGGGAGAAGGGCCTGACCCTCTCCGGCGACGTCGATCCGTCCACCGCGGTGCGCGTCGGCAAGCTCCTCGGCGTCAACTACCTGTTGACCGGCGCGGTGACCGAGTACGGCGTCACCGACAAGAGCGCGCACGGCTCCGGCATCGGCCGCCTTCCCGGCTTCGGCGCCGGCAAGCGCACCTTCGTCGCGGCCTTGAACGCCCGCCTCATCGACACCTCGAGCGGTGAGATCGTGTGGGCCGACGAGGCGAGCGCGGAGGAGAGCAGCGTCAAGGTTTCCGTCGGCGGCTTCGGTGGCGGCGTGGACGACGACCGCATGTTCGACAAGGTCATGAAGCCCTGCATCCAGAAGCTCACCGCCAGCCTCAAGGCGGCGGACCTGTAGGCGATTCCCTTCGACAGATCTGTAGGGGCGGCCCTATGTGGCCGCCCTGTCTTGCCGTATCGCCCCCCCGCCCGCCAGGGCGCCCACACAGGGGCGCCCCTACAGATTCTTCCTCAGATCCGCCGCTGGAAGTTCACTCGCACGGTGGTCCACATCTTCACCCGCACGCCGTCCTTGGTGGCGGGCTGGAAGACCGCCCGGCGGGCGGCGTCGAGGGCGGCCTCATCGAAGCCGAAGCCGGCCTTGGCGCCCAGCAGCTCGGCGTCGAGCACCCGCCCCTTCTCGTCGACCAGCACCTTGATGTCCACCTGCGCGGCGCGGTTGAGCCGCTGGGCCGCCGGCGGATAGCGCGGCTCGGGCAGGGAGACGCGCTTCGGCGCCACCACGCCCGGGCCCGGCTGCACCAGATCGCCGACCTGGACCTGCTGCGGCCGCGGCGCGGTCTGGACCGGCGGTGGGCTGGCGGGCGCCGCGGTGCTGGCGGCGGGCTTCTCCTCCCGCTCGGTTCCCTGCGGCGGGTTCGCTGCGGTGGGTTGGGGAAGCGTCGCGGCCGGCTGCGTGGCCGTCGCCTGGGGCGGCGCGGCGGCGGGCTCCGTGCGCTGGGCCGTCCGGGTATCGGCAGGCGGCTCCTGCTGGGAGGGCTTCTCCGGCTGCCGCGACGGCTCGGAGGAGGAAGAGGAGGCGCGGCGGCTCTCCTCGAGCTGCTGCTGGAGCTGCTTGATGCGGTCGTCGTACTTCGCCTGGACCTGCGCCTCCATCTCCTTCTGCTTGGCCTCGAACATCTGCTGGATCTGCGCCTGGATCTCCTCCGGGCTCAGGCCGGCGGGAGCGGCGGCGGCCGTACCGCCGGCGCCTCCCGGCATGACCGCGGGTTGGGTGGTCGGCGTGGCCGCGGGCGGCGGGCCCGCCGCTCCCGCGGTCTTGTCTCCGCCGGAGCGCCCGAAGAGCAGATAACCGCCGATGGCAAGGCCGACCAGGGCGGCTGCGGCGAGGCCGATCCACAGCGGCTTTTTCGACGGCGGCGCGGCTTCCTTCGCCACCTGCGCGCGGGTGCCCGGCCAGGTCGCCTCGCGCACGCCGGTCGTTTCGCGCAGGTCCTGGACTGCTGCCGCGGCGGGCGCCGCCGCGGCCACCGGCGCCGACGGCCGCGACGGCAGCTCGAGCTTCTTCTCCGCCTGGATCTCCTGGTTCTCCCGCTCGATCTCGTCGCGGAAGAGGTTGTGCATGAAGAAGGCGAGGTTGAAGGTGGTCGGGCTGAAGTGGCCGTCGATCATCAGCTTCGAAACCGTCTTGTGCCAGGTCACCGCGTCGGCGATGCGCTGCTCGCGGCCCACCAGGCTCTTCTTGAGGAGAGCCGCGACGGGGGCCGGGAGCGGCGTGCCCTCGTTGGCCAGCACGGCGCCGTCGATGCGCGCGGCGTGGCCTTCCGCCGCATCGGCGGGAAGCCGCTCGCCGGTCAGCAGCTCGAAGAGGATGGCACCCAGCGAATAGACGTCGTCCGACTTCGCGAGCGGCGCGCCGGTCAGGGCCTCGGGGGCGAGATAGGTACGGATCGCGTCGTCCTGCCAGCCGTCGGCCGCGAGGTCCCGCAGGCCGGGCGCCACCTCGAAGCCGAGCAGGCGGGTCTCGCCTTCGTTCGAGATCATGACGAGCTGCGGCAGCACGAAACCGTGCAGCACCCGCTCCTCCTGCAGCCGGCTCTCGTGCGCGGCGGCGAGGGCGAGGGCCAGGCGCTCGGCGATCAGCAGGGCATGGTCGGTGGGAATGGGGGAATGCTGCCGGGCGGCCTGGGCGAAGAGAGTCGCCAGGTTCTTGCCCGAGATGTAATCGTAGGCGACGTAAGGAAAGCTCCGTACGCGGCCCAGATCGACGCCGTTGCCGATGTTCGGGCTCTTCAGGCTCGCCTGGAGGGCAGCCCGTCCGGAGACCTTGGACCACAGCTTCTCCCCATCCAGCCCCTTGCCGTTGAGGACGCGGAGCAGGACCACCTGCTCCATGCCCTGAGCGCCCACTCTGCCGGCGCGGAAGGTCTCTCCGAGCGTGTCCTCGCTCAGCTTCTTGAGAAGCAGGTACTTGCCAAATTCCTCCGGGATGTTCATGGACTACGCCTCCTCCTTGGAACTTCGCGCCGCCATTCGAGCGGCTCTCCACTGGAAGGGGGCGGCGCGTTGGGTACAGATTGTGTGGACTCGTTCCATTCGCTTTGATACACCAGCGCATGGGAACTGTCAATGAAAATGTGCAGATCGGCAGCCGCGCAGGGCGGTGCGATCTAGCGCCCCTGACGTGCCCGCCGCTCGGCGGCCCAGCGCTTCCGCCAGTACTGCCGCTGCCAGATCTCGACGTTCCGGTTGTGCTCCTGGAGGGTCTCGGCGAAGACGTGGGTGCCGTCGTTGCGCCCCACGAAGTAGAGGAAGGGCACGTCCTCCGGGTCGGCGGCGGCCTTCAGGCTGGCGAGCCCCGGCGAGCAGATCGGCCCCGGGGGGAGGCCGGCCCAGCGGTAGGTGTTGTAGGGGGAGTCCAGCCGCAGGTCCTCCCGGCGGAGATTGCCGTGCCAGCGGCCGAGGCGCTTGAGCACGTAGATGACGGTGGGATCCGCGGCGAGGCCAATCCCTTTCGCCAGGCGGTTGCTGTAGACGGCGGCGATCAAGGGCCGCTCGGAATCGATGCGCGCTTCCTTCTCGACGATGCTCGCCAGCGTCACCACCTGCCGCACGCTGCGTCCCGGCGGGCCGCCTGCCAGCAGAGGCTGGACGTCGCGCTCCCAGCGCCGGCGGAAGGTCCGCACGAGGGTCTCGACGATCTCCCGCTCGCCGGTGCCGGAGGCGAAGCTGTAGGTCTCGGGGAAGAGATAGCCTTCGAGGTCCGGAGCGTTCGGATCCAGGTCGGCGATCAGCCGCGGCGAGCGCATGAGGTCGAGGAAGACCTCGCGGCGTCCGAACCTCTCGCGGGCGAGCTGCTCGGCGATCTCCTCCAAAGTGAGTCCCTCGATGATGGTGACGAAGCGGCTGACCACCTCTCCCTTCACCAGCATGCGGAGCACCTGCGAGGTGGTCAACGGTCCCTTGAAGAGATATTCGCCGGCCTGGATGGCGGGCTCGCGCAGGAAGTAGATGAAGTAGGTGCGGGCGAGGTTGGCGTCGGCCAGGACCCCTTCCTTCTCCAGCTTCTGGAGGATCTGGCCCGCGCTGCTGCCCGGCTCGACGGTCACCAACTTCTCGGTCCCCGCATAACCTTTGTACGGCCGCTGCAGCTTCCACCAGGACCAGGCCAACTGGCCGGCCGGCACCAGCAGCAGGAGCAGCAGGATGCCCAGGCCGATGGCGATGCGCCGCCAACCGCCTCGCTTGCCCCGCCGCTTTGCCTTGCCGGTGTTCGCCTTGCCTCGTGCCAACGTGGCCTCTCCTACGAATTCGAACCGCGGTCCAAGATCTCCTGGAGAAGGATCTGGGCCGCCACGGCGTCGATGCGGCCCGGCTCCCGCCGCACGCCGATGCCGGCCTGGCGCAGCCTCGCGGCGGCCTCGGCGCTGGTGAGCGCCTCGTCGACGAGCTCGAGCGGCAGGCCCGTCATCGCCGCCAGGCGCTCGCCGAAGCGGCGGACCCGTTCGGCGTTCTCGCCTCCCCGGCCGTCCCGCCCCCTCGGCTCGCCGAGCACCAGCCGCTCGACCCCTTCACGGCGGGCGATCTCGGCGATCTGGCGCAAGGCCGAGCGGTCGTTGCGCCTCTCCAGGGTGGTCAGCGGTACGGCGAGGCGGCCCTCGGGATCCGAGATCGCCAGCCCGATGCGTTTCTCGCCGAAGTCGATGCCCAGGGCGCGCATGCCGAGAGGCGCATTCTAGCGTGGCCGGGAAGAACACGGACGAGCACGGACGAACACGGCCTGCTGTCCTTGCTGTCCTTGTGGTCCTTTCCCGATACGATATCCTCCGCACGGCGGGAACACCTCGTTCCCCAGGAGAAAACATGGACGACGTCGTCATCTTGAGCGCGGCGCGCACGCCGATCGGCGCCTTCCAGGGCGCGCTGGCGGGCCTTCCCGCGCATGCTCTGGGGGCGCGCGCCATCGCCGCCGCCATCGAGCGGGCGGGCCTCGCCCCGGAGGAGGTCCAGCAGGTCAACATGGGCTGCGTGCTGACCGCCGGCCAAGGCCAGGCGCCGGCCCGCCAAGCGGCGATCGGCGCCGGCTGCCCGGTGGCGACCGGCGCCATCACCCTCAACAAGGTCTGCGGCTCGGGCATGCGGGCGGCGATGATCGCCGCCAACGACCTGCGCTGCGGCGATTTCACCTACGTCGTCGCCGGCGGCATGGAGAGCATGAGCCAGGCCCCCTATCTCGCCCCCGGCGCCCGCGACGGCCTGCGCCTGGGACACGGCAAGCTGATCGACTCGATGATCCACGACGGCCTGTGGGACCCCTACGGCGACCTGCACATGGGCAACTGCGCCGAGGCCTGCGCCGCCGAGTACAGCTTCAGCCGCGAGGAGCAGGACGCCTACTCCGTCGAGAGCTACCGCCGCGCCCGCGAGGCCACGGAGAAGGGGCTCTTCGCGGCGGAGATCGTCCCCGTGAAGATTCCGCAGAAGAAGGGCGAGCCGGTGGCGGTGGACCGCGACGAGGAGCCGTTCAAGGCCGACCTCTCCCGCATCTCGACGCTGCGGCCGGCCTTCCAGAAGGAGGGCACGGTGACGGCCGGCAATGCCAGCAAGATCAACGACGGCGCCGCGGCGCTCGCGCTCACCACCGCCGGCGAGGCGGCGCGGCGGGGTTTCAAGCCGCTCGCCCGCATCGTCGCCCACTCCTCCCTCGCCCAGGAGCCGCAGCGCTTCACCACGGCGCCGGCGGGCGCCGTGCGCGGCGCGCTGGCGCGGGCCGGCCTGAAGGCGGCCGACATCGACCTCTGGGAGGTCAACGAGGCCTTCGCCGTGGTGGCGCTCGCCTTCCTGCGCGACCTCGAGCTGGCGGCGGAGCGGGTGAACGTCCACGGCGGCGCGGTCGCCCTGGGCCACCCCATCGGCGCCTCCGGAGCGCGCATCGTCGCCACCCTGCTCCACTCCCTGCGGGAACGCGGCGGCCGGCTCGGCTGCGCCGCCATCTGCATCGGCGGCGGCGAGGCTACCGCGATGATCGTCGAGCGCATAGACTAGCGCCGCGATCATGACCGGCCACCGCTCCATTCCGCCCGCCCTGCTGCTGGCCCTCTGCCTCGTCCTGCCCGCCGCGGCGCAGGAAACTCCCGCGGCGCCGGCTCCCGTGACGCCGGCCGTGTTCACCCCGCCGCCACAGGAGACGCTGGAGGCGCAGCCGACCCTGCCGCTCGAGCCCCAGGGTCCGATCGAGCCGGTCGCGCCCGGCCCCGGGAACACACCTTCTCCCGGCGTGCCGCAGACTACCGGGGCACCGGCGACGCCTCCCGGGGCGCCCGCCGGTCCGCCCGGCGCCGGTCCCGACCGGCTGGACTTCCAGCTCAAGTTCACCAACAGCCACGGCGGCGGCAGCGCGGCCGGCAGCGCCGGCAATCTCGAATACAAGCGCGAGGATTACGCCGTGCTCACCGGCGGCGTGCAGATCCGCTACCAGGACATCGACCTCAAGTCCGACCAGGCGGAGATCGACCTCGAGACCAAGGTGGTGACGGCCAAGGGCAACGTCATCCTCGATCAAGGTCCGCGCCGGCTGACCGGCGACGACCTGACCTTCAACCTCGAGACCAAGACGGGCAAGCTCAACAACGCCACCGGCCAGGTGTCGCCGGACTATTACTTCACCGGCACGGAAGTGGCCAAGACCGGCGACGACACTTACACGGTGACGAACGGCATCTTCACCTCCTGCAGCCAGAAGACGCCGGACTGGAGCTTCCGCCTGCGCCAGGCGCGCGTCGAGGTCGAAGGCTACGCCCACATCCGCTCGGCCTCCATGCGCGCCAAGAAGCTGCCCGTCTTCTATACGCCCTACATCCTGTGGCCGGTCAAGACCGAGCGCAGCTCGGGCTTCCTGATCCCGGACTTCGGCTACTCCGACCGCCGCGGCGCCTCCATCGGCCTCGCCTATTACCAGACGCTGGGCCGCAGCTACGACGACACCTTCCATCTCAACCTCTACTCGCAGAACTTCCTCGGCATCGGCAACGAGTTCCGCTACCAGCCGACCCCCGGCACCAAGGGCGACCTGATCGGCTTCTACGTACACGATTCGGAGATCGACGATTGGCGCTGGAAGGTGGAGTGGAACCACACCACGGACGACCTGCCGTGGGGGATGCGCGGCGTCGTGCAGTACTCCGACTACTCGGACTTCAACTTCTTCCGCGACTTCGAGCGCTCCTTCGACCGCAACACCCTGCGCTTCATCGACAGCCGGGCGTTCGTCACCGGCAACTGGGGGCCTCACCTGCTCAACGCGCAGGTGACCAGCCGCGAGACCTTCATCAACTTCGATGACACCATCGAACAGCGGCGGCTGCCGGAGATCGAGTACCGGCTGCGCTCGACCCGCCTCGGGCGCACGCCCTTCTATCTGCAGCTCCAGAGCGCGCTCGACTATCTCGACATCTCGCGGCCGAACACTTACCAGGGCACCTACGGGCGCGCCGATCTGCTGCCGCAGGTGACGCTGCCCGTGCGCACGTTCCCTTGGCTCTCGCTCTCCGTCACCGGCGGCGAGCGCGTGACCTGGTACAGCGACAGCCTCAACGCCGCGCAGACGAGCTTCACCGGCGACAGCCTGACGCGCAACTTCCCGGTGGCGAGCTCGGAGATCGTCGGCCCCTCCTTCTCGCGCATCTTCGACGCCAAGATCGGCGGCTTCGCCAAGTTCAAGCACCTCATCGAGCCGCGGTGGACCTACACCTATCTCGGCGAGTTCGACGACACCAACCAGGTGCCCCTGTTCGACGAGGTGGACACGCCGCGCTCGACCAACGTCGGCCGCTTCGCGCTCGACCAGCGCATCCTGGGCAAGCCGGACACGGAGAACGGCGTCGCCCGCGAGGTGCTGTTCTTCGAGCTCGCCCGCAACTACAGCTTCGACGACACGCAGCCGCTCCAGGTCTCGGTCCTGGACCGCACGGTGAACACGACGGAAGGGCCCATCGAGGCGCTGCTGCGCTTCAATCCGACCGACCGCATCACGTTGAAGGCGGAAGCCGACTACGACACGCTGTTCTCCGGCATCTCCTCGACCGGCCTCACGGCCAGCTACGGCTTCGGCCGCACCAACTCCATGGGCGTCACCTGGTTCACCCGCTCGCGGCCGGAGACGGGCCAGAGCCTGAGCAACCAGGTGCGGCTCAACTCCGTCCTCGCCGTGCCCTTCCTGCACCTGCGGCTGGAAGGGCAGCTCAACTACGATTTCGAGCAGAAGCTCCTGCAGCAGCAGCAGATCGTGATGAACTATACGGCGCAATGCTACGGGCTGCGCCTGGAGCTGCGCGACTTCCGCGCCGGCATCGGTCCGCGCACCCGCGACAAGGACATCCGCTTCTCGCTGACGCTGAAGAACGTGGGCACGTTCCTCGATCTGAACAGCCGCAGCTCGACCATCGAGCCATAAAAAGATCATGAAGGGTCTGATCCTCTCGGGAGGCAAGGGAACGCGCCTGCGCCCCCTCACCTACACCTCGGCCAAGCAGCTCGTGCCGGTGGCCAACAAGCCGGTGCTCTACTACGCCATCGAGTCGATCGTCGCGGCGGGCATCACGGAGATCGGCATCATCGTCGGCGAGACCGGCCACGAGATCCGCGCCGCGGTGGGCGACGGCGCGCGCTTCGGCGCCCGCATCACCTACATCGAGCAGGAAGCGCCGCTCGGCCTCGCCCATGCGGTGATGGTGGCCGAGGACTTCCTCGCCGGCTCGCCGTTCGTCATGTACCTGGGGGACAACCTGATCGCCGGCGGCATCACCAGCCTGGTGGAGGAGTTCCGCGGCCTCGGCTGCAACTCCGAGATCCTGCTCGCCGAGGTGCCCAACCCGGAGCAGTTCGGCGTCGCCGAGCTGACGCCCGAGGGCAAGGTCCGGCGCCTGGTGGAGAAACCCCCGGAACCGCGCAGCAACCTGGCGCTCGTCGGCGTCTACATGTTCGACTCGTGCATCTTCGAATCGGTGCGGCGCATCAAGCCCTCCAAGCGCGGCGAGTTGGAGATCACCGACGCCATCCAGGACCTCATCGACCGCGGGCTCGACGTGCATCCGCACATCGTGCGCGGCTGGTGGAAGGACACCGGCAAGCTGGAGGACATGCTGGAGGCCAACCGCATCGTGCTCGAGGGCCTGGAGGTGCCGCGCGGCGCCAAGCCCGCGGGGCTCGGCGACGGCAGCCGCATCGAGGGCCGGGTGCAGATCGGCGAAGGCGTCGAGATCGTCGACTCGCTGGTGCGCGGGCCGGTGGTGATCGGCGACGGCGCGCGCCTGGAGCACGCCTTCGTCGGTCCCTACACCTCGATCGGCGAGCGCTGCACCCTGGTGCGCTGCGAGATGGAGAACTCCATCGTCCTCGCCGACTGCGAGATCCGCGACATCCCGCTGCGCATCGACGGCTCGCTGATCGGCCGCAACGTGCGCATCGTCAAGACCGACTACAAGCCCAAGGCCTACCGCTTCATGCTCGGTGACAACTCGGAGGTCGGGATCACCTAAGATGCGCTGCCTGGTCTTCGGCGGGGCCGGCATGCTGGGCCAGGCGGTGGTGGCGGAGGCCCGGTCCCGCGCCTGGGAGGCCTTGGGATTGTCGCGCGCCGAGGCCGACGTCACGGACCGCGGCCGCCTGCTCCACTGGGCCGAAGAGTTCCGGCCCGAGGCGGTGATCAACTGCGCGGCGTTCACCCGCGTCGATGACTGCGAGGTGGAGACGGAGCGGGCCTTCGCCGTGAACGGCGAGGCGGTGGGCCATGTGGCGGACGCTGCGGCGAGTTCGGGAGCACGGCTGGTCCACGTGTCGACCGACTACGTGTTCGACGGCGAAGCGCGGCAGCCCTACACCGAGGACGCCGCCACCGCGCCGCGCTCGGTCTACGGGCGCAGCAAGCTGGAAGGCGAGCGGCGGGCTCTGGCCGATGAGCGCTCCCTGGTGGTGCGCACGAGCTGGCTCTTCGGCCCCGGCGGACCCAACTTCGTCGCCACCATGGTGCGCCTGATCGACTCCGGCCGCCTGCCGTTGCGGGTGGTGCGCGACCAGGAGGGGTGCCCCACCTACACGCGCTTCCTGGCGGCGGCGCTGCTGGACCTCGCGCTGGCCGGCGCCACGGGAATCGTGCATTACCGCAACCGGGAGCCGGTCTCCTGGTACGCTTTCGCCGCCGAGATCGCGCGCTTGTGGTGCGGAACGGCCGCGGTGGTGCCGGTCACCACCGCGGAGTTTCCGCGTCCGGCGCCGCGTCCGGCGTATTCGGTCCTGGACGTGACGCGCTTCGAAGCGATCGCCGGCCGCCGCGTCGAGCCCTGGCAGGACGGGCTCGTCGAGACGCTGGCCGGGTTGAAACAAGGGAGGAGTGAATGAGGGCTTTGATCACCGGCATCACGGGCTTCGCCGGCTCGCACCTGGCGGAGTACCTTTTGAAGGAACAGCCCGGCGTGGAGGTCTTCGGCACCCTGCGCTGGCGCAGCCGCATGGAAAACGTCGAGCACCTGGGCAAGCGCATCCGCCTGGTCGAGGCCGATCTGCGGGACTACAGCTCGATGCACCGCGCGCTCGAGGAGACGCGGCCGGACTTCATCTTCCATCTCGCGGCGCAGAGCTTCGTGCCGTCGAGCTGGAGCGCGCCCAACGACACCATCGTCACCAACGTCACCGGGCAGACCAACCTCTTCGAGGCCATCCGCATCCTCAAGCTCGACCCGACAGTGCAGCTCGCCTGCTCCAGCGAGGAGTACGGCCTCGTGCTGCCGGACGAGGTGCCGATCAAGGAGACGAACCCGCTGCGGCCGCTCTCCCCCTACGCCGTCTCCAAGGTGGCGCAGGACTACCTCGGCTATCAATACTTCAAGAGCTACGACCTCAAGGTCATCCGCACCCGCGGCTTCAACCACACCGGCCCGCGCCGCGGCCAGGTGTTCGTCACCTCCAACTTCTGCAGCCAGGTGGCGGCGATCGAGCTGGGGCTCCAGGAGCCGGTGATCCGGGTGGGCAACGTCGAGGCCATCCGCGACTTCACCGACGTGCGCGACATGGTGCGCGCCTACTGGCTCGCCGTCACCAAGGGCAAGCCCGGCGAGGTCTACAACATCGCCACCGGCAAGGGCATCCGTATCCGCGAGATGCTCGACCGCCTGCTCGCGCTGTCGCGGGTCGAGGTCAAGGTCGAGGTCGATCCGGACCGCCTGCGTCCTTCTGACGTCGAGATCCTGATCGGCGACAGCTCGAAGTTCCGCGCCGACACCGGTTGGGAGCCATGCATCCCGTTCGAGCAGACGCTGGAGGACCTGCTCGGCTATTGGCGGGAGAAGCTCTCACAGCGGCCGCGGCCGGAGTAGCCCGCCGATGCGCATCCTCATCACCGGCGTCGGCGGCTTCGTGGGCTCGCGGCTGGCGCGCCACCTGCTCGCCTGCGGCGTACGCGTGAGCGGCACCTACATCGGCGCGGCTCCCGACTTCGAAGACGTCGAGCTCTACGAGGCGAACCTGCTCGACCGGGAGGCGCTCGAGAAGGCGGTGGCCGCCGCCGATCCGGACGCGGTGGTGAACCTGGCGGGCCTCTCCCACGTCGGCGAGTCCTGGCGCTGGGAGCGCATGGCCGACTACTTCTGGACCAACGTCGTGGGGACGGAAAACGTGCTCGGCGCGGCGCAGGGCAGAAGGGTGGTGATCGCGTCGAGCGCCGACGTCTACGGCGCGGTGCCCAGGGAGGAGCAGCCGATCCGGGAGGATCGCCGCATCGCCCCCCAGACGCCGTACGCGCTCACCAAGGCCGCGGCCGAGCGGTGCGCCCTCGCCGGCGGCGCGGTGATCGTACGTTCGTTCAACCTGATCGGCCCGGGGCAGGCCCCCGGCTTCGCGCTGGCTTCCTGGGCCTCCCAGCTCGCCGCCATCCGGCGCGGCGAGCAGGAGCCCAGGCTGCCGGTGGGCAATCTTTCGACGTGCCGCGATTTCGTCCACGTCGACGACGGCGCCGCCGCCTATCACCTGCTGGCGGAGAAGGGGAGCCCGGGGACGGCCTACAACCTGGCCAGCGGACAGGGCATGGAGATGCGCGAAGCCCTCCGGCGCCTGCTCGCGATCTCGGGCGTCACGGCGGTCGTCGAGGAGGGAGCGTTCCCTGCTCGTCCCCACGACATTCCTTATCTCTCCGGGGACGCCGGCCGCCTGCGCGCCCTCGGCTGGGAGCCGCGGTGGAGCGTGGACGACGCGCTGAGGGATCTCTGGCGGGAGGCGGTCGGTCCTGCTAGAGTCCGGGCTGCGGAATCATGAAAATTCTCGTCACCGGCGGCACCGGCTTTCTCGGTCGCCGCATCGTCTCCGAGCTGGCGCCGCGGCACGCGCTGCGGCTGCTGGTGCGCCGCGGCTCTTCGCGCGAGCGCTTCCCGGCCGGCGTCGAATTCGCCGAAGGGGACGTCACCGACCGGGCGAGCCTCGACCGCGCCGTGGCCGGCTGCGACGCCGTGCTGCACGCCGCGGCGCTGGTCAAGATCCTGGCGCCGCGCGCGGAGTTCGACCGCATCAACGTCGGCGGATTGGAGAACGTCCTCGCCGCCGTGGAACAGGCCGGCATCCAGCGCGTGCTCTACGTCTCCAGCTTCATCGCCCTCGGGCCGACCGAGGGAGGTCCGGGCGGCATGCTCGACGAGACCGCCGAGCCGCGCGACCGCGCCTGGATCAACGACTACGAGCGCACCAAGACACTCTCCGACCGCCAGGCGCGGCGGGCCATCGCCGCCGGTTTTCCCCTCGCCGTCGTCTACCCCGGCGTGATCTACGGGCCGGGAGAGCTGACGGAGGGCAACATCGTGGTGCGGCACATCCTCGACCTCGTCCACGGCCGCCTGCCGGCGCTCATCGGCAAGCCGGTCCGGCGCTGGAACTACGTCTTCGTGGAGGACGTGGCGCGCGGCATCGCCATGGTGCTGGAGAAGCCGCAGCCGGCGGGACGCTACGTGCTCGGCGGCGAGAACGTGACGCTGGCGGATTTCTACGCCACCGTCGGACGGCTCACCGGCGCGAAGATCCCGACGCTGCGCATGCCGGACGGCCTCGCCAAGGCGGCCGGCGCCATGCAGAAAGCCTGGGCCCGCCTGCGCGGCACCACGCCTCAGCTCACGCCGGACCTCGTCGAGATCTACAAGCACGACTGGGCCTACGACTCCAGCCGCGCCGAAAAGGAGCTCGGCTACCGCGGCCGGCCTTTCGCCGAAGGGCTCGCGTCGACCGTCTCCTGGCTCAAAGAGAGCGGGCAGTGGCCCCAGGCGCGATGAAGCTGGCCATATCCACTGAAGTATTCGCCCTCGTGGGCGACGTTTCGGTAGCCCGGTGCGGAAGCGCCGGGCTAAAGGCGCCGACTACGTTCTCCAGCACCGCCTCGCCCGGCGCTCCCGCACCGGGCTACCGAAACGTCGCTCCCTGCGGAGCTAGGATCGGGCTTCGATGGGTGGGCTGAATCGCGGCGAGCTGCTGCGCAAGGTCGTCCACATGGGAGTGGGGCTGATCGCCTTCTCCCTGCATTTCCTGGGGCCCTTCTGGTCCGCCGTGCTCGCCGCCGTCGCCCTCGCCAACAACGTCTTCCTCCTCCCCCACGTCGGCGGCCGCAAGCTGTGGCGGCAGGCGGAGCTCGACGCCGGCTCCTCGCTCGGCATCGTGCTCTATCCGCTCGCCGTGCTGCTGCTGATCCTGGTGTTCTACCGGCGGCTGGAGGTCGCCGCGGCGGCGTGGGGGATCCTCGCGTTCGGCGATGGCATGGCCTCGGTGGCGGGCATGCAGCTCGGCCGGCGCAAGCTGCCGTGGAACCCGCGGAAGAGCTGGGCCGGCACGCTCGCCTACGTGGTCTTCGGCGCCTTCGGCGCGGCGGCGCTCCTGCTGTGGACGCCGCGCGATCACGCCTACGCGCCGGGATTCGCCCTCGCGGTCTGCTTCGCCACGGCCCTCCTCGCCGCGGCGCTCGAATCGCTGCCGCAGGGCCTCGACGACAACATCGGCGTGCCGCTCGTCTCCGGCCTCTTCCTGCTCGGCCTCGTGCTCACCGAAGGGCATTGGGAAGAGTTCCTGGCGCAGCACGGACTCGTCGTGCGCCTCGGGCTCGCCGCCGCCATCAACGCGGCGCTCGCCGGCGCGGCCTACGCCGCCCGCACGGTGAACCGCTCAGGCGTCGTCGCCGGCTTCGTGGTGGGATTCCTCATCTACGCCTTTCTCGACTGGCGGGGCTACCTCCTGCTCTTCGCCTTCTTCGTCATCGGCAGCGCCTGCACCAAGCTCGGCTACCGCAAGAAGGAAGCCGCGAAGCTGGCGCAGGAGAACAAGGGTCGGCGGGGCGCGCGCCACGCGCTGGCCAACGCCGGCGTCGCGACGGCGTGCGCGCTGTTCGCGGCGCTCACGAATCACCCGGTGCTCTTCGCCCTCGCCTTCGCCGCGGCCTTCGCCACCGCCGCCGCCGACACCTCGTCCAGCGAGATCGGCCAGCTCATCGGCCGCCGCACCTATCTCGTCACCACCTTCCGGCCGGTGCCGCGCGGCACCGAGGGCGCCGTGTCGCTCGAAGGGACGCTCGCCGGCATCCTCGCCTCGGCGGTGATCGCGGTCCTCGCGGCCTCGCTCGGCCTGTTTTCCTGGAAGGGCGTGCCGGTCGTCATCTTCGCCGCCTTCGTCGGCACCACCAT
>DATBGJ010000283.1:0-4791 GCA_036558045.1 Thermoanaerobaculia bacterium | reverse complement strand
CTGGACGACCAGAAGCGCCAACTGCACGAGCTCTCGGCCCAGCAGCGGAAAATGCAGGAGATGCTCGCCCGCGTGCGCACCAACGAGCAGCAGGTCGAGCAGCTCTACGCCGAGCGCCTCTCCACCCGCAGCCGGCGGCTGACCGGCATCACCTCCGAGGTCAAGGAGCTGGCGCAGAAGAGCGGCCTGGTGCCGCGGGCGATCACCTATCCCGAGGAGGACATCCAGGAGTTCGGCCTCGTCAAGCGGTCGTTCATCTTCTCGGTGGAAGGCACGTACGTAGAGTTGCGCCAGTTCATCAACCTGCTCGAAGTCTCCCGCTCCTTCCTGTCGCTCGACGAGGTGAGGCTGACCGGCGGCACGGAAGGGCCGGAGCTGCGTATCGACCTGGCCATCTCGACCCTGTTCGCCAAGGAGTCGGAGGACGCCGGCGTGCCGGCCGCGCCGAGCCCGCCAGCGTCCGGAGGAGCGTCGTGAGCTCCTCCCGGCAGCGAAACCTCCTGCTCCTGCTCGGCGTGCTGCTGGTGGTCCTCGGCTGGCGCTATCTGCGGCCAGCGCTGGGCCTGGGCGGCGGCGGCGGTGCCGCCCTCCCCGCACGCCCCGCGGCGGGGATCGACGTCGAGGGGGGTGGTGGTGGGGGCGTGCGGGCGCTCCCCGCCGACGGCGAGAGGCGCAGCGCCCGCCCGGGGGACCGCGTCGCGGTGCTGCGCATGGCGGACCTCGAGCGCGTGCCGCGCGACCTGGTGGTGGGCCGCGATCCCTGGCGCTTCGTCGATCCGCCGCCCCCGCCGCCGCCCCCGCCGCCGCCGCCCCCGCCGCCGCCGACCGCCGAGCAGTTGCGGCAGATGGAAGAGCAGCGCCGGCGGGCCGCGGAGGCGGCGCGCCTGGCGGCGATCGAGGCGGCCAAGCCGAAGCCGCCCGAGTTCACCATGGAGTACCTGGGCAACTTCGGCCCGCCGAGCCGCAAGATCGCCGTGTTCAGCGACGGCAAGAAGATCCACAACGCCCTGGAGGGCGAAGTGATCGACAATAAGTTCCTCGTGGCCCGCATCGGCTACGAGTCCGTGGACATCCGCTTCGTGGGCTTTCCCGACACGCCCGCGAAGCGACTGGGCGTCCGTCACCAGTAGTCGGAGGAACCTGCAAGATGCGTGACCTCATCGTCCGGTTGTCCATCCCCCTGCTGGTGCTCGGCGCCTTAGGGATGACGTTGGCCGGCTGCACCAGCCATCAGAACTACCGGCAGGGCGAGATCGCCTCCCAGCTCGGCAACTGGGACGAGGCCGTCCTGCATTACATGAAGGCGCTGGAGGACGACCCGGGCAACATCTCCTATCGGGCGGCCCTGTTGCGCGCCAAGGTCAAGGCCTCCCAGGCCCATTTCGAGAAGGGCCAGGAGTTCGAGAAGGCCGGCGTCGTCGAGCGCGCCCTCGTCGAGTACCAGCAGGCGGTGCAGCTCGACCCGACGAACCAGTACGCCGCGGCGCAGCTCCAGCACGTGCACCAGGCCTATCTGGCGCAGAAGCAGAACCGCGGCTACGAGACCATCGAGCAGATGAAGCAGAAGGCCCGCGGCGCCCGCCCGCAGCCGCCGGTGCTGAATCCCCGCTCGAACCAGCCGATCTCGCTGGAGTTCCCGCAACCGGTGTCGCTGTTCTCGATCTACCGCGCCCTCGGCCAGGCGTTCGGGATCAACGTGCTGTTCGATCCCAACCTGCGCGACCAGGAGATCGCCATCGACTTGAAGGACGTCACCGCCCAGTCGGCCCTCGAGACCCTGATGCGCGCCGCCGGCCACTTCTACAAGGTGATGGACGAGCACACCATCATCATCGCCCAGGACACGCCGCAGAACCGCCGCACCTACGAGGACCTCGTCATCCAGACCTTCTTCCTCTCCAATGCCGAGGTGAAGGACGTGATGACCGAGCTGCGCAGCCTGGTGGACGTCAAGAAGCTGGCGTCCAACGAGCAGCTCAACGCCATCATCCTGCGCGACACGGCGGACAAGGTGAAGGTGGCCGAGCGCATCATCGAGTCGAACGACAAGTCCAAGGCCGAGGTGGTGGTCGACGTCGAGCTGCTGCAGATCAACACCGGGCGCCTGCGCGAGCTCGGCGTCAGCCTCTCCAACTACTCGATCGGCCAGAGCCTGAGCGTCGGCTCCACCAGCGGCGGCACCGGCACGGGCGGCACCGGAGGAACCGGCACCGGCACGACGACGACGCCTTCCGGCATCCGCCTCTCGGACCTCGAATTCATCAACCAGAGCAACTGGCTGCTGACCATCCCGAGCTTCCTCTACAACTTCGTCAAGACCAACACCGACGCCCAGCTCCTCGCCAAGCCTCAGCTCCGCATCACCGAGGGCGAGAAGGCGAGCCTGGTCATCGGCGACCGCGTGCCGCTCCCGCTGACTACCTTCAACACCGCCAACAACGTCGGCGGCAACATCGTCCCCATCACCTCCTTCCAGTACACGGACGTCGGCATCCGCATCGAGATGGAGCCGCGGGTTCACCATAACCAGGAGATCACGCTGAAGGTCAAGGTCGAGGTCTCCAACCTCACCGGCAACGTCCAAGGCTCCGGCGGCCAGTCGCAGCCGATCATCGGCACGCGCACGATCGACACCGTGATCCGCCTCCAGGACGGCGAGACCAACTTCCTCGCCGGCCTGATCCGCAGCGACGAAACCAACTCGGACTCGGGGGTGCCGGGGCTCTCGGAGATCCCCCTGATCGGCCGGCTGTTCTCCAACAAGCGCAACGAAGGGCAGCGGACGGACGTCATCCTGACGATGACGCCGCACATCATCCGCAACGCCGAGATCACCCAGGAGGACCTGGAGCCGATCTGGGTCGGCACCGAGGCCAACATCACGTTCCGCGGCGGCAGCCCGCGCGTCGAGTCCGACGTCGAGGGCCCGTTCGACACCAACGAGGGCACGCCGGAGGAGATCCAGGACGCCATCCGCCGCCGCCTGCAGCGGCTGCCCCGCGGCTTGCGGCCGGGCGAGGAGAGCGGCGAGGAGAACGGCGAGCCCGTGCCGCCGGATCAGGTGCCTCCGCCGCCCCCGGGCGGCGTCAACCTGGTGCCGTCGGCGCCGCCTTCCGACATCTTCCGCCCGCCCACCCCGCCGGAGGCCCCGCCGCCCCCCGAGGAGGAGCCGCCGACCGGCCTGGTCTCGCAGGCCCCGGCCTCGGGCACGGCCGCCCTCGCGGTCAAGGCGGTCCCCGCGGCCTTCCAGGCCGATGCCGGCGCCACCACCACCACCACGGCGGCCGCCGCCGCGCGGCCGGTGGTGCGCCTCTGGTTGACTCCCGCCCGGCTCGCCGTGGCTCCGGGCGACCGCTTCGCGGTGCGCGTGCAGGCCGACGCCGGCCAGGCCGTCTCGCACCTGCCGCTCTCGCTGTCGTTCGATCCGGCGGTGCTGGCGGTCGAGAAGGTGGACGCCGGCGATTTCCTGGGCGGCGCCGGCGAGGCCCAGGTGATGTCGGACGCCGGCCGTCCCGGCGCCCTGGTGATCGGCGCCAGCCGGCTGGGCAAGGTCCCCGGCGTCACCGGGCGCGGCACCGTGGCCATCATCACCTTCCGCGCCGTGGCGGCCGGCGCCAGCGAGCTGAGCTTCGACGGCAAGGCCCTGGACCCGGCCCTCCGCCCCATCGCCGTGCGCACGCGCCCGTCGCTCGTCGAGGTGGCGGGAGAGCCCGAGACGCGGCCGGAGAAGCCGCCGCGGGAAGCTTCGCCGGTGAGCCGGCGTTGAAACGGATGGAGGCCGCAGGACGATGCTGAGCAGAATGGCCTCGACCCGCCGCCGCGCGCCGGCGGGATTCACCCTGGCCGAGCTGGTCACCGTGGCCGCCGTCATGGCGGTGCTCGCGCTGGTGACCCTGCCGGTGGCCAAATTCACCATCAAGCGCTCCAAGGAGGCGGACCTCCGCCAGGCGCTGCGCCAGATGCGCATGGCGATCGACGAGTACAAGCACTACAGCGACGCCGGCCTCATCCCCGTCGACCTCGGTACGGAGGGCTACCCGAAGAAGCTCGACGTGCTGGTGGAGGGAGTGGATATCGTCGGCCAGGTCGACAAGAAGCTGAAGCTGTTGCGCCGCGTCCCCGTCGATCCGATGACGGGGAAAGACGAGTGGGGCCTGCGCAGCTACCAGGACGCGTTCGACGCCACCTCGTGGGGGGGAGAGAACGTCTACGACGTCTACTCGCTCTCCCGGGGCGTGGGACTGAACAACATCCCATATCGCAAGTGGTGAAGCAGAGGAGAAGCATGATGCGACAGATCAGAGGCAACGGCACGCGGCAGCGCGGCTTCACTCTGCTCGAGCTGATCGTGGTCATCGCCATCATCGGCATCCTGGCCACCATCGCCATGCCGGCGCTCAAGAACGTGCCGCTGAAGGCCCGGGAGTCGGTGTTGAAGACCAACCTGCGTACCCTGCGCGACGTCATCGACCAGCACTATGGCGACAAGGGGCGCTACCCCACCAGCCTCAGCGCGCTGGTCGAGCTGGGATACCTGCGGAAGATCCCCATCGATCCCATCACCAAGAGCAGCGAGACCTGGGTGCCCGTCTACGAGGAGCTGGACCCGGACAACCCCCCGGCGGAGAGCGGAGGCGACGACTCCGCTCAGCCCGGGATCATCGACGTCCATTCCGGCTCGCCGCTGACCTCGCTCGACGGCACGCCGTATTCGGAGTGGTGATGCAAGCTCCTGCCCTCCGAAGCCCTCACTCCCCCGGCCCCTCTCTCCCAAAGGGAGAGAGGGGAGAA
>DATBGJ010000282.1:0-7457 GCA_036558045.1 Thermoanaerobaculia bacterium | reverse complement strand
CAGCCGGGTGAACAGCTTGGAGCCCTCCTCCTCGGCCGCCGCCAGCGCGCCGAGGCCGGCGAGCCAGATGCGATGCACGGAATCCTTGAGCTCGTCCTGTACCTTCTTCTCCTGCGTTCCAGTCGTGTTCGGGTCCATGGCTTACCCCTTCGTCGTCTTGCGTTGGCGCGGCCGGGATGCCGCCTTCGGCGTTCCCGTCGCGGTCTTGGTTTCGGGTTTCACATCGGCGCCGGCGGCTTGCCGCCGCGCCGCGTACTCGTCGAGCTTCTGCGACAGCGTCTCCAACCGGGCGGAGAGGATCTTCACGTCCTCCCGCGTCATCACGTTCAGCCGCTTGAGCATGCCGCGGCTCTCGTAGGCCACCGTGTCCTGCACCAGCTTGCCGAGCTCCCGGGCCGTGCGCTGGGCGCGATCCGTCACCGCTTCGGCGGCCTTCTTCTGCCGCTCTTCCAAAGGCCGCCCGCGTTCCACCAGCCGGTCGAACAGCTCCCGGCCCTCCTCCCTCACCTCGGCCACGGCGCCCACGCCGGCCAGCAAGAGGCTGCGCCCGGCCGCGAGCAGCTTTTCAAAGCCATTGTCGTTCACCACCTGAGCCTCGCTCATGGATCTCTCCCAGATCTATCCGTTCTTGATTTCCGCCGCCGCCACGTCCTCCCTCTCCAGCTCGGAGAGCGACGACTCGAGCTGCTCCAGCCGCGCCCGCAGGCTCGACATCTCCTCGCGGGCCCGCCGCACCGGCCCCAGCCGGTCGATCAGGCGGTCGACGCCCTGCTGCATCTGCTCCATGCCGCTGTTGACGGCCCGCTCGCCGAGACGCACCAGATCGTGCAGCAGCTCGCTCGGCAGGAACGACGTCCCCTTGCGTCCCTCGTCCAGGATGATCTGCGTCAGCGTCTGCGAGGTGACGTCGTTGTTGGTGGCGTTGTCCACCACCTTCACTTCCTGCCCCTGCCGGACCCAGTTGGCGATCTCCTCCAGCGAGACGTACCGGCTCTCCTCCGTGTCGTACAGCTTGCGGCTTTCGTAGCGCTTGATGAGCCGGATCATGGGCTCCTCCTTACTTCTCTGTGGATCGCGGCACTCCCGGGCGGCCGCGCCGAAAAGGGACTTTACCGCAGTGCGGCAATTCGTGTCAAGGGTTTTTTGACGCGGTGCGGCAAAGAGGGGGAGAACACGGACGAACAAGGACTGACACGAACGAAACACGGACTACGAAGTTCGGCTGACGTACCGCTCCCACTCGGCGAGGCGCGCGTCGAGCTGGCGGCCGAGGGCTTCGAGGGAGGCGAGGTCGGTGGGCTCCTCGGGCAATAACGGCAGGTCCACCAAGGGCTGCTCGCGGGAGAGGAGCTTGGCGAGCTCGATCAGGCCGCGGCGGTCGCGCTCTCCCGCCCAGGCGAGCAGATCCCAGCCGCTCGGCCGGCAGGGATCCGGCGAATGCGGCGGCGTCCCTTCGACGACGAAGCGCGGGTGAGCCCGGTTCACGACGATCGGGCCGAGATGGTAGCCGGCCTCTTCCAGCCGGCGGGCGAAGAAGAGGGTGTCGGGGATGCGCTCCTCGCCGGCGCCGGAGACGAGGACGAAGAGCGTACGCGGCGAGCGCAGCATCTCCTCCACCTGGCTCGCCCGCCGGCGGAAACCTTCGAAAAGGGGGTTGAAGGCCTGGAAGAACTCGGCCATGTCGCGCAGCAGGTCCATGCCCACCACCTCGTCGAGGAAGCGCTCGGCGCGGCGGCCGAGGGCTCCCCAGCGCGAGGTGGCCTTGAGGCGGCCCGCCTCGTCGAACCAGGGCTTGAGCGCCACGCGCAGGGCGCCGCTGTCGAGGAAGCCGACGATGCGCGACGGCGCCTCCAGGAAGTCGAGGGCCTGGCGGGTGGGCGGCGTGTCGAGGACCACCTGCGCGTAGCGCCCGTCGGCCGCCACCTCGAAGAGGCGCTCGACGGCCATGTACTCGAGGATGCCGCCGAGGGAGCCGGAGAGGTGCTGGTAGAAACGGTTGTCGAGCACCCGGCGGCGGGACTCCTCGTCCGGCGCGTAGCGCTCGATCAGCCGGTCGAAGGTCTGGCGCGCGTCGAGGAGGCTGGCATGGAGGGTCCCCGGAGCCTTCAGCGCCACTGGCACCTCGCGCAGCTTCGCCTCCTCGCCCACCCCGAGCGCCTGCTTGAGGCGCAGCGAGGGATCGAAGGTCATCACCAGGGTGTCGCGCCCTTCGCGCGCCGAGAGCACTCCCAGCGCGGCGGCGAGCGTGGTCTTGCCGACGCCGCCCGAGCCGACGACGATCACCAATGGATAGCGGCCGGAGATCAGGTCCATGCGGCCTGCCCCGCGAGGAGACAGCGGGTGAGCGTCGCGACCAGCGCCGGTCCGCGATCGAGCGGGAGCTGCGGCAGCTCGAGGCGAGGCCCCGGCCAGTCGTCTCGCAGCCGCGCCAGCTCGCGCTCGTTGAGCTGCCGCCGGCGGCGCCAGAGGGAGACCAGCTCGTTCCCGGTTTCGCTCTCCGGCGGCGCCGGCGGCACCAGGCCGTTAATCACCAGCAGCTCGGGATCGCGCCGCACCCGCTGTTGCAGCGCCGTCCGCAGCTCCAGGGCCTCCTCGACCGGCATCTCCTCGGCCGTGGTCACGACGACGACAGCGCAGCGCTCCGCGTCGGCGACGAGCGCCGCCAGCTCGCCGGCCATGTGGGCGAACGGCCCGTTGGTGATCACCTCGCTGACCAGGGCCGGCGCGGCCAGCAGGGTGACGCCATGGCCGGTCGCCGGCGCGTCGAGCACGACGGTCTCGATGTAGGGCGTCCCCGGTCCGCCAAGGCCGCGCAGCAGCCGCAGGGCATGGCCGAGGATCGCCATCTCCTTGAGCCCCGGAGCGCCGGCGGCGAACTGCTGATAGACCGGGCTCTCCAGCACCCGCCGCGTCAGCAGCTCCAGCTTGAGCTGCTCGCGGACCACCTGATCGAGCACCTGGCGGGGCTTGAGGTTCTGCACCCACAACCGCGGCTCGGCCTCGACGATGGCGCCGCCCGAGGGGGGCGTGCCGATCATCTGGTGCAGGTTCTCCCGCGGGTCCACCTCGACGACGAGCGTGCGCCGGCCCGCGGCGGCGAAGGCGCGGCCCAGCGTCGCCGCGATCAGGGTCTTTCCCGTGCCGCCCTTGCCGGTGACGACCACGAGCTGGCGGCGGGCCAGGACATCGAGAAGATTGTCGAGGGGGGTGCCAGGGAGAGCCATGACGCGGGGGAGACTATATCCGAGCGGCGTTCTTCACCTTTTTTCGAAAACCGAAAAGCATTGACATGCACCGGATCAGGCGCTAATCTCTCGGGCAGTTTCCCTTCGATGCAGTTGCTCGGCGTTTGAGCACCGTTGCGCGCTCCTCTCGCATCACGGAGGAGTCGCAAAAATGCCGTTCCTTTCAAAGGAGAGATGAACATGAAGCGATCGCCTGCAGTCGTGAAGCTCGTCGCCGTGTTGGCAATTTGTGGAGCCACGGTGGCCTTCGGAGAGAAGCTCGGCAAGGTCGACATTTGCCACATCCCGCCCGGCAATCCGGCCAATGCCCACACCATCAATGTGAGTGAGAACGCCGTGCCGGCCCATCTGGCGCACGGCGATACGCTGGGCCCCTGCGGCAGCGGCGGCGAGCTCTGCAGCGACGTGGGCGACTTCTGCAACCCCGGCCCCTGCCCTGCCGGCACCACCGAAGTGCCCGGCCCGTTCGCGGACTGCCCGGCTAGCTGCTGCCGGCTCGGCTCCTGAACGGTCGCAATCGATGCTCTCCGGCCGCGGGAGTCTCCGGGCTCCCGCGGGCCCCACCCCGGCGGACATTGTCTTCCCCGGCATTGCCTTTCCCCCGCCGGCGCGATAAAACCGGCGTCATGGCCTTCCCCGAAACCCGCCTCCGCCGTTTCCGCCGGAGCCCGGTCCTGCGCCGCATCGTGCGCGAGACGCGGCTCTCCACCGACAATCTGGCCCTTCCTCTGTTCGTCTGCCCCGGCGAGGGAGTCGCTAAGGCCGTCTCCTCCATGCCGGGCGTCTACCAGCAGTCGGTGGACCGCATCGTGGAGACGGCGAAAGAAGCCTTCGCCGAGGGCGTCCGTTCCGTGATGCTCTTCGGCCTCCCGGAGACCAAGGACGCGGTGGGCAGCGCCTCCTGGTCGCCGGACGGCATCGTGCAGCGCACCCTGCGCGCGCTGGCGGAGGGCGTGCCGGGCCTGGTGAAAGTCGCCGACGTCTGCTTCTGCGAGTACACGGACCACGGCCATTGCGGCGTGCTCCACGGCACCGAGGTGGACAACGACGCCACGCTGGAGAACCTGGCGCGGCAGTCCGTCTCGCTCGCCGAGGCGGGAGCGGACGTCATCGCGCCGTCCGACATGATGGACGGCCGGGTGGGCGCCATCCGCCAAGCGCTCGACGGCGCGGGCTTCCAGTCCACACCGATCCTCTCCTACGCGGTGAAGTTCGCCAGCGGCTTCTACGGGCCCTTCCGCGAGGCCGCCGAGTCGGCGCCCAAGTTCGGCGATCGGCGCGCCTACCAGATGGATCCCGCCAACGGCCGCGAGGCCATGCGCGAAGCGGAGCTGGACGTGGAGGAAGGGGCCGACATGCTGATGGTCAAGCCGGCGCTCCCCTATCTCGACGTCCTGGCGGCCCTGCGCCGCCGCTTCGATCACCCGCTCGCCGCCTACCACGTGAGCGGCGAGTACGCCATGCTCAAGGCGGCGGCCGAGCGCGGCTGGATCGACTACGACCGGGTGATGATGGAATCGCTCGTCGCCATCCGCAGGGCCGGCGCCGACCTCATCTTCACCTACACGGCGCGCGACGCGGCGCGGCTGCTGCGGGAGGGGTGGGTGGAATGAAAGCCGATCCGTCCCTTCCTCTCGACTCGCACCGGCGCCGCGCCGTCGGCCCTCACTCCCCTACCCCTCTCTCCCCGAGGGAGAGAGGGGAAAAAGAAGCGAGGCCCGGCGTGCTTGTCTTTCTCCCTCCTCTCCCTCGGGGAGAGGAGGGCCGGGGAGATGAGGGCCGGCGGCGCGGCTCCGTCTCGATTCGAGAGGAAGGGACGGATCGGAGGAACGCGGCGTGACTCTCCTGGAACGCGCCGAACACGTCCTCCCCGGCGGCGTCAACTCGCCCGTGCGCGCCTTCCGCGGCGTCGGCGGCGAGCCGGTGTTCGTGCGCGCTGGAGAGGGCGCCTACCTGGAGGGCGAGGGCGGCCGGCGCTACGTCGACTACATCGGCGGCTACGGCCCGCACATCCTCGGCCACCGGCATCCGGCGATCGTGGCGGCCATCGAGGAGGCGCTCGGCCGCGGCACCGCCTTCGGCGCGCCCACCGTGGCCGAGGTCGAGCTGGCGGAGGTCATCGCGGAGGCCCTGCCCGCGGTCGACATGGTGCGCCTCGTATGCTCCGGCACCGAGGCCACGATGTCGGCGCTGCGCCTGACCCGCGCCGCCACCGGCCGCAGCCGGTTCGTCAAGTTCGAGGGGTGCTATCACGGCCACGCCGATCCGTTCCTCATCGCCGCCGGCTCCGGCGCGGCGACGATCGGCGTCCCCTCCTCGCCCGGCGTGCCGGACGCCGTGGTGGCGGACACGCTGCTCGCGCCCTACAACGACCTCGCGGCCGTCGAACGGCTGTTCGACGAGAACGCAGAGAGCATCGCCGCGGTGATCGTCGAGCCTATCGCGGGCAACATGAACCTCGTGCCGCCGGTGCCGGGCTTCCTGGAGGGCCTGCGCTCGCTCTGCGACCGCCACGGCGCGCTGCTCATCCTCGACGAGGTGATGACCGGTTTCCGCGTCGCCTGGGGCGGCGCGCAGACCCTGCTCGGCATCCGCCCCGACCTCACGACGCTCGGCAAGGTGATCGGCGGCGGCCTGCCGCTCGCCGCCTATGCGGGGCCGCGCGAGCTGATGCGGCGGATCGCGCCCGCCGGCCCGGTGTACCAGGCGGGCACGCTCTCGGGAAACCCGCTGGCGGTGGCGGCCGGCCGCGCGGCGCTGGCGGAGCTGGGCCAGGACGATCCCTGCCCGTACGACGTCCTGGAGCGGACGGGCGCGCGCCTCCAGGAAGGCATCGAGGAGACCGGCCGCCGGCATGGCATCCCCTGCCGCGTGCAGCGCCAGGGCTCGATGCTCGGCCTCTTCTTCACCGCCGCGCCGGTCCAGAGCCTGGAGGACGTCCACGCCACGGACCGCCAGCGCTTCGCGCGGGTGTTCCACGCGTTGCTCGCGCTGGGAGTCCACCTCCCGCCTTCACCTTACGAGGCGATGTTCCTGTCGACGGCTCACGGCGACGCGGAGATCGCGGCCACCCTGGAGGCCTTCGACACCGCGTTCGCCAAAGAGGCCGCGGAGGCGCGGTGACCCACCCCGACGTCCTCGTGCTCGGCGGCGGAATCATCGGTCTCGCCTGTGCGCGCGAGCTGGCGCTGCGGGGGCTGCGGGTGGAGATCGTCGAGCGCCTTCCTGCGGGCTCCGAGGCTTCGCTCGCTTCCGCCGGCATGCTCGCGCCGCTGGGAGACTTCCCCGCCGCCGGGCCGTTCCTCGACGCCTGCCGCGCCTCGCGGGACCTGTGGGGGCCCTGGGTGGCGGCGCTCGAATCCGAGACCGGCCTCGGCGCCGATTACGACACCAGCGGCGGCCTGCTGGTGGCCCTCGACGAGGAAGACGAGGCGGAGCTCGGCCGCCTGGCCTCGCTGGCCCGCGAGCTGGGCGAGGGAGCGGAAGACGTCGAGCCGGCGGCGCTGCGGCGCTGGGTGCCCGACATCACGCCCGCGGTCCGCCGCGCCCTTCATCTCCCCGGCGAGCATCGGGTGGACAACGTCCAGCTCTGCGCCGTGCTCGCCCAGGCGGCGCAGAAGCTCGGCGTGATCCTCCATTACGACAGCGAAGTCGTGCGCGTCGAGCACCGTCCCGAGGGATCGGTGCTGGTCTCCGGACAACATTGGCGCAAGGAGGCGCGGTTGCTCGTGCTCGCGGCCGGCGCCTGGAGCGGTCTCATGCCGGAGCTGCCGCCGCTGCCGGTGCGCCCGGTGCGCGGCCAGATCGTGCTGCTGGGAGGCATCGGCTGGCCGTGGAGCGGCAGCGTGCGGCGAGGCGCTTCCTACGTCGTCCGCCGCGGCGCGACGGGGCTGCTGGTGGGCTCCACGCTGGAGGAGGCCGGCTTCGAGAAGCACAACACGGCCGCGGGCGTCGAGAGCCTCCTCGCCTTCGCCCGCCAACTCTTGCCGGGCATCGGCGAGGCCCGCCTCGAGACGATCTGGGCCGGCCTGCGGCCCGGCACCGCCGACGACCTCCCCGTCATCGGCCCGCTGCCCGGCTGGCCGGCCATCGCGGCGACGGGCCACTACCGCAACGGCATCCTGCTCGCGCCGTGGACCGCGCGCGAGGTCGCGCGCCTGGCGTTGACCGGCGGCGAGGCCGAGGTGCCGGCGTTCTCGCCACGACGTTTCC
>DATBGJ010000281.1:0-9235 GCA_036558045.1 Thermoanaerobaculia bacterium | reverse complement strand
GGGAGAGTTCGTCGCCCTCGTCGGACCTTCGGGAGCGGGCAAGTCGACCTGCCTGCGATTGATCCTCGGCTTCGAGAGACCTGCCGCGGGGTCGATCTACTTCGACGGCCAGGACCTCTCGGGTCTGGCCGTGCAGTCCGTGCGCCGCCAGATCGGCGTCGTCCTCCAGACCGGCCGGCCGATGGCCGGCAGCATCTTCTCCAACATCGTCGGCAGCTCGAACCTGGGGATCGACGCCGCCTGGGAAGCGGCGCGCATGGCCGGCCTCGAGGAGGACATCAAGGCCATGCCCATGGGGATGCATACCGTCATCAGCGAGGGGGCCGAGACCTTCTCCGGCGGCCAGAAGCAGCGCATCCTGATCGCCCGCGCCATCGTCCACCGGCCGCGCATCATCCTGTTCGACGAGGCGACGAGCGCGCTCGACAACCGGACGCAGGAGATCGTCAGCCGCAGCCTCGAGGGCCTGAAGGCCACCCGCATCGTCATCGCCCACCGCCTGAGCACCATCCAGAACGCCGACCGGATCTACGTCGTCGAGGCTGGCCGGGTGGTCGAGGAGGGCACCTACTCGGAGCTGCTCCGCCGCGGCGGCCTCTTCGCCCGCCTCGCCGAGCGGCAGATCGCTTAGCAAGGAGCCCGGCATGCGCAAGGTCCTCTTCCTCTTTGGCCAACTCAACGACAACGACGTCGAGTGGATGCTCACCGCCGGCGCCAAGCGGTTCCTGCCCGCGGGCGCCACCCTCATCGAGCAGGGCGTTCAGGTCGACGCTGTCTTCATCCTCCTGGAGGGCCGGCTCGGAGTCTGGCTGAAGGGCCGTCGCGGCCCGGAACGGGAGATCGCCCGACTCAATGCCGGCGAGATCGTGGGCGAGATGTCCTTCGTGGACGCCCGCCCGCCCTCCGCCACGGTGCGGGCCTTGGAGGACTCCACCGTCTTCGCCGTCGCCAAGACCGTCCTCAACGCCAAGCTCGCCGCCGACCAGGGCTTCGCGGCGCGGTTCTACCGGGCGCTGGCGATCTACCTCTCGACGACGGTGCGGGAGCGCCACCGGGCCTTGGGCGGCTCCAACACCGGAGAGGTCGTGGAGGAGGGCGAAGAAGACGACGTCGACGAGCTCGACGCGAACGTCCTCGACGGGGTCTATCTGGCGGGGGAGCGGTTCGACCGCATGGTGAAGCGGGTGCTGGTGACGTAGCGGCCCGGTGAAATAGAGGCGCACCTACCCAAGCTCTGTCACGCCTAATGATTTTCGAGCACCCTAATCTATGGCCGCCGTCAGCCTCCACCCGCTCGCCGAGACGATGATGGGGGACGAATGAAGTCCGAGAGCTACAGCCGGTTGGCGCAGGAGACCCTGGACCGGGTCGAGGGAAGCCTCGTTCTGGACACCGACGTCGAACGTTTTCTCGCCAACGAGTTCGAACGACGGCCGTTTGCAGCTCCGGCGAGAAGCGGCATCGAGATGTCGTGGCGGGACTTCTTCGCAGCCCTGCCGGGATGCCATGAACAAGGGTACCTGCGCTACCTGAGCCCGAAGACCCGCTCGGGCGTTCTTCCCAACGCGGAGGTGGCTGCCGAGCTCGAGAAGCTGGGAGGCTTGACTCCGGAGGCCTTCGAGCGCTACTTCCATGAGAGCCAGGTCACCTTCGCCGCCCAGAGAGGCGGCGAGCACTGGCAGGCGCTGGGCGACGCGGAGAGAAGCATGGCGGAGCTCTTCGACACCGGCGTCTCGGTGACGGTCATCGCCACCCCGGCCCGCACCGCGGGCACCGTCATTCACTACGACGACGGCGACGTCCTCCCCATCCAGTTCCAGGGCGAGAAGCGGTGGGAGGTCTTCGAGCCCCAGGACCGGTTCCCCTGCAGGAGGACGCCGCCGAGAAAGCTGGCGCTGGACGAGGGCTCGCTGATCGCCCACCAGGTCTACGACCTCGAGCCGTCCGATGGGCTCTACGTCCCCCGCGGCTGGATCCATCGCGTCAGCAACCGGGGCGACGAACCGTCGCTGCACGCCTCCTTCGTCATCAACGCCAACACCTGGCTGTCGGTCTTCGCCAATCTCATGGACCATGCCTTCGCCACCCTGCGGGGCCGTCAGCGCTGGCGCCAGGCCTTGACGCGAGCGGACATCGGCTCCCCCGAGGCCCTCGTGGAGCTCGATCGCTTCGTAGAAGAGCTGCGCGAGCGGATGCGTTCCGGAATGGTGGAGGGCGGCCCGGCGAGCGTCGATTTCTTGGTGAACAGCTCCGCCGGCGAGGAGCTGCGCGCCTTGGCCAGGCAATCCATCGCCGAGATGGAGTCGGGTCCGGGCGTGAGGGTCCGGCGATCCGGTGCCCACTACCTCCTGCGCCACTCCGACAACGGCGACTGCGTGCGGGTGAGCGGCGACGGCAAGCGTTACTACGACGTACCCTCGCGCTTCTTCTACAGCGTCCTGCGGCAGGACGGCACATCCCTCGCCGACCTCGAGGGCGCTTCCTTCTCCCCGCAGGAGATCGCCGACGGTCTGTACACCCTGGTCTACAAGACCGGAGCCTTCCGCCTGGAGAGCTCCGACGCATGAAGCGCGAGGAGGTTTGAACGCTGCCGGATCGGCAGTCTCAAGAGGCTGCCGCGATTCGCTCTCCATCCAGGATCGCCCGGCCATCTGCAAGCACACGCCCAGCCCAATCCATGAAGCCGTCCACAAACGGACGGCCGATGGCATCGACCTGTATGTTGTCCTCAATCACCTTGAAGCCCTCCTCCATGCGGGTCAGGACAGTTTGCAAGAGCAGCAAGAGATATTTTCTCATCTCTTCTTCAGGGTCTGCGGCGAGCATCATCAGGTACAACTGAGTGACGTAGATGAACGAGTACTCGGCGTGGAATACCGCGGTCATCGGCCGTAAGACTCCGATACGGATAGGGCTTGGATAGAGGTCCTGGGGATCATTGGCGATGAAGCCCTGCGTCGACTCGAACATGATCCCGAGCGACCGCAGCTTGTTGTGGGCCATCTCATGGACGAAAGCCTCCGCCGTGCCTATCGGATCCTCAATGGACGCACACAGGGTGCCGATGCGGGACTCGAAGGAATGGCTGGAATAGCCCCTGCGCCCAGGGCGGATGCGAGCTCCAGAGACGTCGGCAAGAGGGTAGAATGCATAGATCAAGCTCTTGAACTGTTGAAACACGGCGGGCCACTGCCGCACGTAGCTCTCGGCCAGGCGGATTCGTTCATCTTCAAGCGGCGCGGAGGAAAACCCCATCTTGAGATAGGGGCCTTCGAGCGGTCGGACCGCCACGGCTCCGTCGAATATGGTCGGCGTATCTCCGAGCGGCCGCCTGAAGCCCTCCACTTGGCCCAGCCGCGCGAGGACAACCTCGGTATCGTATTGATCGGGCTGAGGCTCGGCCACTCGGCTCCAATCAAAATCCATGACCCTCTACCTCCTCAGCGCATCTTTGCGCGCACACCGATATCCTTCGCGGGGCTTACCTGATGGTAATCCTCTATATGAAAAGGTGCTTGATCGCGAGCAATCGGGACACCCCGACACCCTGTTGAGCACCACCTTCGATTGTTCTAATATGCATCCGTCGATACGTCGTCTCTGACGTTGAATCGAGGCGATCCTTCCCAGGGCCTTCGATCCGGAGAAACGCAGCTTGAGCAGTACCCCGGCACCGTCAGTCTCCACGCCTCCCCGGCCCCGGCTCCTGTTCCTGGAGCCCCAGGCTCATTCCAGGTGGATCTTCCCGCCCGCCGCGGCCGACTCCACCGCTTTCGAGCCCCCTCACGAGGACTATCTGTTCCGCCAGCGGGAGCGCGGCCAGGTGGACCCGGCGCGCTGCCTGGAGATCGCCCGCGCCCACAGCGGGCGTTTCGATTACATGGTCGGCGAGTCGTCGGCGGGCTTCCTCTGGCACGCCCTGTTCCGCCTGGCCGGCGACCGGACGCCCTTCCTGCTCGTGCCGCGCATCAACCAGGTCGCCCCGGCGCAGTGCTACGCCCTTCTCCTCTCTTCGCAGCTCCGCGGCCCGCGCGACATCGTCTTCGCCGGCTGCCGCGCGGCGAGCCGGTCCTTCGGCCGGTTCGGTTTCCACTGCGAGCCCCGCCACCTTCCCAGCTACGACCTGCCCAGCATCGACCTGAAGCTGTTCCGTTCTCTGCCCGACCGGGACGAGCTGCGGGCCGCGCTCGGTCTCCCCGCGGACCGCGACGTCCTCCTTTACACCGGGCGTGTGGAGCGGGACAAGCATCTCCTCGAGCTCTTCGAGGTCCTCGCGGCCGTCCGCGCCGAACGCCCTGCCGAGCTGGTCGTCTGTTTCCACTTCCGCGGCGAGCCCTACCTGGCCCGCTGCCGCGAGCGGGCGGCGGCGATGGGCCACATCCGCTTCGTCGAATGGCCGGATCCCGAGACCCTGGTCCGCTATTACAACGCCGCCGACCTGTTCGTCAGCGCCGGAGTGAGCGTCTGCGAGACCTTCGGCCGCTCGCCGGTCGAGGCCATGGCCTGCGGCACGCCTTCGGTGGTCTCCGCCTACAACGGCTTCCGCGACACCATCACCCCGTCGACCGGGTTCCTGGTGCCGACCGTGCGCAAGGACGGCAAGGGCTGGCCCCAGCGGCCCGACGTCGGCCGTCTCGCCGCCACCGTCCTCGCGGCGCTCGCCGACCGTGCGGGGCTGCGCGAGAAGTCCCGCGTCGGCCTGAAGCGGGCGCGGCGTTGGGACCGCGCGGCGATCCTCAATCACGTGCTCGAGCTGCTCGCGCGCCACCCCGGCGGCGGCGAGGCTCCCCGCCGCGATCGTCTGTCGCTCGCGGGATACCCGCCGGCGGTCGCCGCCCTCTGGGGCTGCCTGGAGGGCCGGCCCCTCGCCGACCTGGTGGCCGATTTCGCCGCCACCGGGGAGCTCCCCTGCGAGCCTGCCAAGGAAGCGGTGGCGGCGTTCTACGAGCTCTGGTTCGCGGATTACTGATATGTCACCTCAGTCTGACGAGGCTCGGCGTACATGAGCGGGCATGACGGCCGATCGCTGCTCTATGGATCTCTCCTGGAGTTGGGGGCGAATCGGAGCCGCCGCCGGTACCGCTCCGCCGCGGCTCTCGCCGGGAGCAGCTTCGTCTCTCCCCATCCCGGGCCGCTGCTGAGATTCGCCGGAGGGGCTGAGCCCCCCGGAGAGGCGCGGCGGGTGCTCGGGATCTCGGCCTTCTATCACGATTCCGCCGCCGCCCTCGTGGTCGACGGCGTGCCGGTGGCGGCGGCTCACGAAGAGCGGTTCACCCGGCGCAAGCACGACGCCGCTCTCCCCCGGGAAGCAGCGGCTTTCTGTCTGCGGCAGGCTGGGCTCCGGCTGGCCGAGATCGATCTCATCGCGTTCTACGAGGAGCCTCTCCTCAAGCTGGACCGCATGGCGGAGGCCGTCCAGGAGACCCAGGCGCCCCTCGAAAGCCTGGAGACGCTCGGCTTCTGGAAGTCCGTGCAGCGCAATTTCGCGCTGCAGCAGGGGTTGGCCGAAGCGCTCGGCGGCGACGGTACGGAGCGTGTCTGCTTCGTTCAACACCACCTGTCGCACGCCGCCAGCGCCTTCTATCCATCGCCCTTCCGGCAGGCTGCCTGTCTCACGCTCGATGGCGTTGGCGAGTGGGCCACCGCGGTGCTGGCGATGGGGGACGGAGAGGAGCTGCGGCTCCTGGAGCAGATCGATTATCCGCACTCCCTGGGCCTGCTGTACAGCGCCCTGACCGCCTACCTGGGCTTTGCCGCCAACAGCGACGAGTACAAGGTCATGGCCCTCGCGGCGTTCGGCCGGCCGTCCTACCGCGGGCGGCTCGAAGAGCTGTTGCAGATTTTCGGCGACGGCAGCTTCGCTCTCGCGCTGAACCCTCTGGCGGTGTCGTCGGCCTGGCAGAGCCCCGACGAAGAAACGCTGCAGAGCCGGCTGGGAATCCCGCCCCGCCCTCCCGGTGCGGCCTTGACCCAGGAGCATTTCGATCTCGCCCGTTCACTCCAGGAGATGACCGAGGAAGCGGTGCTGGGTCTCCTCGGCCGATTGCACCGGCAGACCGGCCTGGATCGACTCGTGATGGCGGGGGGAGTGGCGCTGAATGGCGTGGCCAATTACAAGGCGTTCCAGGCGAGCCCGTTCCGCGAGGTCTTCATCCAGCCGGCGGCCGGCGATGCGGGCGGCGCGCTGGGGGCGGCTCTCTACGCCTTTTACCAGGGGGGGCGGGCGAAGCCCGGCCGTCAGCCGCCGCCGGTCTTCGATCCGTTCCTGGGACCTGCCTTCTCGCAGGAGGAGGTGGAGCGCGCCTTCGACCGCGAACAGGTGCCCTACCGCACGCTCGAATGGGACGAGCTCCTGGAGGTCGTAGCGCAGGCCCTGGCGCGCGACCGGGTGGTCGGCTGGTTCCAGGAGCGCATGGAGTTCGGCCCGCGCGCGCTCGGCGGGCGCAGCATTCTGGCCAGTCCGCTCCGCCCCTCCATGCAGGAGACCGTCAACCGCAAGGTGAAGTTCCGCGAGAGCTTCCGGCCGTTTGCCCCGGTGCTGCCCATCGAAGAGGCGCCGCGGTTTTTCGGCCTCTCAGAGCGCCTCCCTCCCCTGGACCACATGCTTTTCGTTCTGCCGGTCGCCGAGGAGCAACGCGCGGCGATTCCCGCCGTGCTGCACGTCGACGGCACCACACGGCCGCAGCTCGTCTGCCGCGATCGTCAGCCGCGGATCTACGGCCTGCTGCGGGCGTTCGAAGCGCAGACCGGCGTTCCGGTGCTCCTCAACACCTCGTTCAACCTGGCCGGCGAGCCGATCGTCTGCACTCCCTACGACGCTTATAAAACGTTTCTCTACTCGGACCTCGATCTGCTCGTCGTGGAGCGATGCCTGGTCGTCAAGGAGGGACGCGGATGAGGATCGAACGGATGATTGCCGACCTGGTGCGCCATGCCCGGGCCGCTGAGCTGGACGTGTCCGTCCTGCTGCTGCTGCTCGCCTCGCTGGGAGCCGGAAACGGGATGGAGCTGCGGTGGCAGGAGGAAGCGTTGTCCATTCCCGAGAACTATTACCCGCATTGAGATCGGGCGTGATCTCTTCTCCCTGCCTGGTCCGGCACCTGCTCAATGCAGACTTCCGGCTCCTGCACACTGCGGCGCGCAAGCCGCCGCACACCTTCCGCATTCTGGTCGTGGGGGATTCGTACGCTTACGGCTTCGGCGTGGCGGAGCACGAGTCGATGCCGGCGCAGCTCCAGCGGACCCTCAACCGCTCGCTCCGGACGCCATTCATCGAGGTGGTCAATGCAGCCCGCCCCGGAATGAACCTGATGGAAGAATGGGCCTTCCTGCTGCAGGCGGAAGGCTGGATCGAGCACGACCTCCTTTTGCTCTGCCTGTCGAGCGACGACGCAAGCCCCTGGACCCACTGGGAGCTGGAACGCCGCGGGACTGGGAAGTGGCAGGAGCGGTGGCGGACGCAATGGCACCCGGACGGCGCGAGCTTGTCTCACGTTGCCACGGCGCTCGGCACGCTCGCCGAACGGGAACGGAGCGCGGGCAGGGCCCTGGCGCTGGCGTTCTATGAGCCAGTAGCCGGGACGGCCGAGATGCCTCCCGCCGTGTTGCCGCCTCTCTGCAAGACCCTCGGCATCCCCTTCCTGGACCTGGTGACCCCCTTCCGCCGCTTTCAGCTCGAGAACCTGGTGGTGTCGACGGCGGACCGGCATCCCAGTCCGTTGGCGCACCGCATCGCGGCGGCCGAGCTTGGCGTCTTCCTGGGTCCCCTGCTGCCGCGCACGGCAGGCCCGTCCGCGGCCGAAGCTCTCCGGGAGCGCTTGGAGCACCTCGCTGTCCTGGAGCGCGCGGAGCGCGAGCCTTGCGGGCTGATCTGGCGTCACCTGGCGTCCCTGCCGGAGCTGGCCGGGGAAGTCGCGGCGGCGGCCGAGCTCCTGCGATCGGCTTTGAACCTCCTCTACCATGCCCTGCTCCTCGCACGGACCCTGGAATGGATGCGCACCCGGATCGGACGGCTCGGGGAGAGGCTTTTCGGTCTCGAGCGGCTCGCTCTCATGTCCAGGCTTGGAGTCGAGGGGACAGAGGCCGGCGACCCGGCCGCCGCCCTGTGGGATGAGCTCGCGGCGGGCACCGCGCGGACACGGGACTGGCTGGCGGAGCTGTGTCAGCTCGCCGGGGCCGCCGCGGAGAGCCCCGGGAGCGGGGAAGGAGGGACGGTCTCCCTGATCGAAGCTCTGCGGCGCGAGGCGGTGGAGCAGAGATCGGAGATCTGGCGCCATTCCATCCTGCCGGTATGCCGGGAGCTGGATCTGCTCTGCGCGGCGGCGGAGCGAGTGGTCCGGACGCATCGCGAGGTGGAACGGCTGCCACAGGAAGCGGGGGAGCTGGTGCGGAGCGTCAGCGGCGAGCTGAAAGGATTCGAACCCTGGCTCGTGGAGCCGCTCTCGCTGCGGGAGGACACCTCCCGCACCGAGCTGATCGTCCAGATAGGGATCCCTCCGGATCCGCGCATCCGGCATGTGGACCTCGTGTGTCATTTTACCTCGGTCGCCCCGTATGGCTGCGCCGTCCGGCTGATCCAGTATGTCCGCTCGGACGGCATGGCCCAGGCCTGCCGCTTCGTGCCGCCGGAGGGGAGCGTCGGCCGCGCGACCTTCGAGATCAAGATCATGTATGGTCCGGCAGCCCCCGAGACCCGGACGGACGGCGAGCTGTTCCGGGAGATCTCTCTGGTGCGCAACGGCCGGAGCCAGCCTTACCGTCCGGGCGACCTCTTCCTCTGTCCGCTTGCCCGCCCGTCCTGACGAGGCTCCCGATACCGGGCATGGTCGACGCCGACGGCACCGACACCGCGACCCTCGGCGCCAACTATTACCTGAAGGGCCACGACCTGAAGCTGATGCTCGACTCTGCGCACCGCCGCGCCGGCGCGGCGAAACGGCTGGCACTTCTCGGGGGGCTGAACCTGCGGGCGCCTTTCCTACTCGTAGACGCCATAGTAGGCGCACAGAAATGCGATGATCTCCCGGGTGTGCGGGACCAGCTCCGGCAGTTGTTGCTCGACGCTCTGCCGCACCGCCTGGACGAAGGCCACGAAGTCGTCCGTCTTGTCACGCACGAAGGGTTCGAGCCGGCGGATCAGCTCATAGTTGCTGCCGATGTCGAGCGCGGCGGCGGCCTTGTCCAGGTCCGAGGCGTTCTCTCCGAAGCTCGACAGCACCCGGCTGACGAAGGTGAC
>DATBGJ010000280.1:0-3403 GCA_036558045.1 Thermoanaerobaculia bacterium | reverse complement strand
AAGCCCAGGACATCGCGGCGCGCCGGCTCGTGGCCCAGCAGATCGTGCGCCCCGCGTTCAAGCTCCCGGCCGAGCTGGTCGCGTACCTGGGCGCCGTCCAGGCGCAGAACTACGCCGCGTGCAAGTGGGCCGTCGGCCTGCGGCTCGCCGGCGCCGCCGGCGAGGCGAGCGTCGAACGGGCGATCGACGGCGGCGAAGTCCTCCGCATCCACGCGCTGCGCGGCACGTGGCAGCTCGTCGCGCCCGCGGACGCGCGCTGGCTGCTCGCGCTCGTCGCGCCGCGCCTCATCGCCGGTGCCGCGACCCGGTATCGCCAGCTCGGGCTCGACGCCGCGACGTTCCGGCGCAGCCGTGCCGCGCTCGCCAAGGCCTTGCGCGGCGGCGCGCAGCTCACCCGCGCCGAGCTGGCGTCCGCGCTCGCGGCCGCCGGCATCTCCACCGCTGGCCAGAGGCTCGCTCATCTGCTCCAGCGCGCCGAGCTCGACGCGCTGGTCTGCGGCGCCGCCCGGCGCGGCAAGCAATTCACCTACGCGCTGCTCGACGACCGCGCGCCGGATTCGCGCGCGCGCCTCGACCGCTGCGAGGCCCTCGCCGAGCTGGCCCGGCGCTACTTCCGCAGCCGCGGCCCGGCGACCGTCGACGACTTCAAGTGGTGGTCGGGCCTCGCGCCCGCCGACGCGCGCAACGGCCTCGAAGCGGTCCGATCCAAGCTCGCCTCCACGGTCCTCGACGGCCGGACCTATTGGTTCGACGACGATGCCGCCAGGAAAGCGCGAGCGTCCAAGGCCTTCCTGCTGCCGGCGTTCGACGAATATCTCATCGCGTATCGCGACCGCGGCGCCGTGCTCGATCCGCAATACGTCAAGCGACTCAACGCGGGCGGCGGCATGCTGGGTCCCTGCGTCGTCCTCGACGGCCGCGTGATCGGCACCTGGAAGCGCACCTTGGGGCGAGAGACCGTCGCCATCGAGATCGACCTGTTCGCGGCGCCGGCACGGGAGGCGAGCCACGTCATCGAGGACGCCGTGCGCCGCTACGGCGATTTCCTTGGGCTCGCGGCGATCCTCCAGACACTTTCCTGACCTGATCATCCCCTCGGGAATTATAGCGTCCGGAAATCTCCAGCGGCGTTCGCCGTTGTAGAGGACCGCGGCAGCAGGTTTGCGAGAGGATTTTGGCGGGGCTTGACACGCCCGCGCCTCACCGCATAGAATTTTTGGGTAGTCAAAAATCGGACTCCGGCCAATGAAAACCCCGCTCTCTCGACGTACCCTTTTCCGCTGGGCCGGCCTCGGCTCGCTGGGGGCGGGTTTGGCCGCCGCCCTGCCGCGGCGGATGCGGGCCGACCGTGGTGCGCCGGGCGGGTATGCGCCCGCCGCCGCTTCCCATAACGGCGCCCACGCCCTGGGAGTCGTCGGGCGGGTCTCGACGGAGACGTTCGATCCCAGCGTCTTCCTGCGCTCGTGGAACTTCTCCCATCTGCCGGAGCCGGAACGCTCGCGCTACTACCGCGAGACGCCGCGGCCGGACGGCTCGCTGCTGCGCGAGTACGAGATCTTCGCCGTGGACCGCGAGATCGAGATCGCGCCCGGCCTCTTCTTTCCCGCCTGGACCTTCAACGGCCAGGTGCCGGGGCCGACGATCCGCGCCACCGAGGGGGACCGCGTCCGCATCCGCTTCCTCAACCAGGGCTCGCACCCGCACACGCTCCACTTCCACGGCTGGCATCCGCCGGCCATGGACGGCTCGCTGCCCGAGCACCAGGTGGAGCCCGGCGGGGAGTTCCTCTACGAGTTCGACGCCGAGCCGTTCGGCCTCCATCTCTACCATTGCCACGCCGTGCCCCTGAAGCGGCACATCCACAAGGGCCTCTACGGCGCCTTCATCGTCGATCCCAAGACGCCGCGCCCGCCGGCCGACGAGATGGTGATGGTGATGAACGCCTTCGACACCAACTTCGACGGCGAGAACGAGGTCTACGCAGTCAATACCGTCGGCCACTTCCACATGACGGAGCCGATCCGGGTGGAGGTCGGCCGGCTGGTGCGGATCTACCTGATCAACGTCACGGAGCTCGACCTGCTGAACAGCTTCCACCTGCACGGCATGTTCTTCCAGGTCAACCGCACCGGCACCGCGCTCGAGGCGCGGGAGACGACCGACACGCTGATGCTCTGCCAGGGCGAGCGGGCGATCCTGGAGACCACCTTCCGCTATCCGGGGCCGTTCATGTTCCACGCCCACCAGAGCGAGTTCGCCGAGCTCGGCTGGATGGGGATGTTCGCCGCCGGAGGGGAGCACAGCCATGCGGGCTGACGCGCTCGGCCGCTGGCTGCTCGCCGCCCTGCCGCTCGTCGCCCTCGCGGCGCTCCTCGCCTGGATCGTGCGCTCCCGGCCCGCCGAGACCCTGCGCGGCGACGCGCCGCCGATCGAGGTATTGCGCATCCAGAAGGCGGAGCTGGCGCCGGACGAGATCGTCGTCTCGGTGCTCAACGACGGTCCCGATCCCTCGACGATCGCCCAGGTGCAGGTGGACGACGCCTACTGGACGTTCCACCAGGAGCCGCCGGGGCCGCTTGCGCATCTCGGGCGGGCGCAACTGCGCATCCCCTACCCCTGGGTGCACGGCGAGACGCACGTCGTGCGGCTGGTCACTTCCACGGGGCTGACCTTCGAGCACGAGATCCCGGTGGCGGTGGCGACGCCGCGGCCGGGCTGGCGCTTCTTCGGGCTCTTCGCCCTCATCGGCCTGTACGTGGGGATCATCCCGGTGGCGCTCGGCCTGCTCTGGTACCCGCTGCTGCGCCGGCTCTCGCGGCCGGCGTTGGACTTCCTGCTGGCGCTCACCCTGGGCCTCCTCTTCTTCCTGCTGGTGGACACGTTCCATGAGGGCTGGGAGGCGGCCGGCGAGCTGCCGGGGAGCTTCCAGGGCGTGGCCCTCCTCGCCTTCGGAACGGCGGCCGCCTGGCTGGCGCTCGACGCGCTGGGCGGCTGGCTGCGCCGCCGCAGAGCCGGCACGGAAGCGGCCTGGGTGACGGCGCTCCTGCTCGCCCTCGGCATCGGCCTGCACAACTTCGGCGAGGGGCTGGCGGTGGGCGCCGCCTTCGCCCTGGGCGAGGCGGCCCTCGGCACGCTCCTCATCCTCGGCTTCACCCTGCACAACCTGACCGAGGGGCTGGCGATCGTCGCTCCCCTCGCCAAGAGCCGGGTGCCCCTCCGGCGGCTGGTGCTGCTAGGGGCCATCGGCGGCGCGCCGACGATCGCCGGCGCCTGGCTCGGCGGCTTCGTGTACTCACCTGTCCTCGCGGTGCTCTTCCTGGCCCTCGGGGCGGGTGCCATCGCGCAGGTCATCGTACAGATCACCCGCGGCGTGGCCGGCGAGCGGCCGCTCGCCGCCTATCTC
>DATBGJ010000279.1:0-12233 GCA_036558045.1 Thermoanaerobaculia bacterium | reverse complement strand
TAGAGCTTCGGGGACTTGATGAGCCGCTTGCCCAGGTTTTCGAAGTGCGGGCGCAGGAGAAAGATCTGGTGGCTGGCCTCGAGCACCGAGAGCCATTGGCGGACCGTCGGCGGAGAGACCCCGGCATCCCGGGCGAGGTCGGCGAGATTGAGGATCTGGGCCGTCCGGGCCGCCGCCAGCCGGAGGAAGGTCTGAAAAGCTCCCAGATCGCGCACTCCGAGGACCGACCGCACGTCCCGTTCGAGGTAGGTCTGAACGTAGCTCGCCAGCCAGAGCTGCGGGTCCACGGCCGGGTCGCTCCAGAGCTGCGGATAGCCGCCGCGCAGAAGCCACCCGGCCAGGTCCGGCCGCTCCGTAGGCTCCGGCGAGGGACGGATCTCCAGAAGCTCGTGGAATACCGTTTCGACGGAGTCCTGCGCCCGTGCACGGTTTCGGATCTCGCTCCAGGAAAGAGGGAGCAGCGTGAGGATCACCACCCGTCCGGCCAGGGACTCGCTCGTCCCCTCCAAGAGCGGAAAGCTTTGCGAGCCCGAGAGCAGCCATCGGCCGGGGCGGCGGTCCTCGTCGATGGCGACCTGGAGGTAGGAGAGCAGAGCCGGTGCGTGCTGGATCTCATCCAGGATGACCGGCGGAGGGTGGTCGGCCAGGAAGCCCACCGGGTCGGCCAAAGCGCGCTCGCGGACGTGAGGAGCCTCCAGCGAAACATACCGGTGAGTGACGTCGAATCGGGAGCGGAGCAGGGTCGTCTTGCCCGATTGGCGCGGCCCGGTGACGAGAGCCGCCGGGAAGCCCTTGACCGCCTTGTCGAAAAGCCCGGAGAGAGTGCGGGGAACCAGCATTGGCCCTGACTCTAACTTTCGCGGATCGAAAGTTCAACTTTCGATCCGCGGAGAAGCCGCAGGGCGGATTCGTCCCTACCGCACCGCCACCGGCCGGGCGAGCACCGTGCCGCTCTTCTCGCGCAGGTCGACGCGGACCTTGCCGTCCTTGTCCTCGAGCGCGGCGCGGTCGAGCGTCAGCACGTAATAGCCGGAGATCGTCCGCGCCAGGGTCTTCGTCGCCAGGCCCGGCAGGCGGAAGGTCTTGAAGTAGACGCCGCCCGTGGCCTCGGCGACGCCCTCGAGGCCCACCTCCAGCGAGTGGTAATCGGCGCTGGTGACGTCGAGGACGAAGACGGAGGCGTGGGCGTCGGCCAGGGCCTTCACGGCGGGCCGGTAGTCCGGCGTCATGCGCACGCCCGTCGAGCCGAAGCGGCCGATCCCCCAACCGAGGAAGATCACCGTCTTCTCGCCCGGCAGCGGCTCCAGCGCCCGCGCCATGAGCTCCAGCGCCCGCTCCGGCGAGGCGGCCTCGCGGGCGGCGGCGAAATCGAAGTGCCGCGCCAGCGACAGGGGCTCGCTCACCGCGACGTCCGGCTCCTTGCTGTAGAACATCGCCTGGTCGATCGCCGCGTGGGTGGCGTCCATGTCCTGCTCGAAGTCCTGCCACAGCTTGAGATGGGAATCGAAGGAGACGACGGCCACGCGATCGTGCGCGTGCAGCGTGCCGAGCAGCTCGCGGGTGTAGCGGCGCAGCCGGAGCTGGCCGCTGATCCGCGTCGGGTTCAGGTCCGCCTGCACGAAGATCACCACCAGCCGGCCGGGCAAAGGCAGCGGCTTCACGATGAGCTCCGCGGCCCCCTCCGCCGCCGGCGAAGGCGTGTCGGTGACCTGCGGCTCGTCCGCGGCGATCCAGTCGAGGGCGACGACGGGAACCTCTCTCTTTCCTACGCGGACGCGGAGGTCCTCGGGCTTCAAGCCCAGGATCGGCTGCCCCCAACTGTCCACCACGCGGATGGTCATCGTGGAGAGGGCGACGTCGATCTCTCCTGCGAACGTCTTCTCCGGCTGATTTTCCTGGGCAGGCAGGGAGCTTCGGTCGGCGGCACCAAGAGCGAAGCCGGTAAGAAGGAGGCCGCCGACGGCCAGACAGGCCGCTCGTCGAAGCATGACGCAGTGTAGCATCCCGGCCGTGACCGCGCGGACCTTCCGCATCCTCCTGCATCATCCCGCCGTGCGCGCGCTGGTCGCCGCGAGCGGCGGGACGGAGTGCCATCTCGTGGGCGGCGTGCTGCGCGACCGCGCCCTCGGGCTGGCGAGCCACGACGTCGACGCGGTGGTGGCGGGGCGCGGCCGCGAGATCGCCGAGCTGCTCGCCGCGGAGCTGCCGGCCCGCCTCGTCCTGCTCGGCGGCAAGGAGTTCGCCTCGTACCGCCTGGTGGGCCGCGACCTGACGCTCGACCTCTGGGACCGCGCCGGCGCCTCGCTGCACGACGATCTGGCGCGTCGCGACTTCACCGTCAACGCGTTCGCGCTCGACGCGCGGACCGGCGCCGTCAGCGATCCCTTCGCCGGTCTCGAGGACCTGCGCCGGCGGTTGCTGCGCGCCACCACCGCCGAGAGCTTCGCCGGCGATCCGCTGCGCGTGCTGCGCCTGCCGCGCCTGCTGCTGCGCCTCCCCGGCTTCGCCGCGGACCCGCAGACCCTGCTGCTCGCGCGGCGCTCCTCGCCCCGCCTCGTCGAGATGGCGGCCGAGCGCGTGCGCGACGAGCTGTCGTACCTCTTCGATCATCCCGAGGCGCACCGCGGCCTCGCCGTGCTGGTGGCGCTGGACGTCTATCCCGGGCTCTGGCTCGGCCGCCCCGGCGAGCCGGGCCGGCCCGGCGGCGCCGTGGCCGAGCTCGAGGCCCTGCCGGAGCGCCGCCGCGAGCTGCGGCAGCTCGACGCCAGCTTCGCGGACGCCGTGGACCTGCGCGCCGCCCGCCTCGCCGCCACCTTCGCCCACCTGCCGGCGCGCGCCGGCCGCGGCCCGCTCGACTTCCTCGAGCTGGTGCGCGACGCGGGTTATCTGACGCGTTCCCTGGCCGCCGACGTCGCCCTCCTTCTCGATCTCGTCGAGCTGCCGCAGGACGAGCTGGGCCGGCGCCGGTTCCTGCACCGCGCCGGCCGGCTCTGGGCCACCGCCGCCGTCTCGCTCGGCGCCCGCACGGCGGAGCCGGACCGCTGGCGCGCCGCCGTGCGCCCGCTGGTCGAGCTGGCCCGCAAGGAAGGCGCGGCGATCCTCGATCCGCCGCGCCTGTTGACGGGTGAGGAAGTGCAGGAGCTGCTAGGCGTACCGGCGGGACCGAAGATCGGCAAGGCGCTGGCGGCGGTGCGGCAGGCTCAGGTGGACGGCTCGGTGCTGACGCGCGACGAGGCGGTGGAGCTGATTACCGGAAGATCCCCGTCTTCTGGGCCCCGCTCTCGCCCATCAGGCGCTGGTTGAGCTCCTTGATGCGCTCCATCAGCTTGTCGATCTTCTCCTGCGCCTCCTGCCGCAGCCGGGCGTAGTCGGAGCGCACGCGGTCGCGCTCCTGGGCCATCTCCTGCACGCGCGCCTTGATCTCCTCGATCTGGGTGTCCCGCTGCAGGATGGCCTGGTGCAGGCCGGCGATCTCCTCGTCCTTCTCGGCGAGGCGGAGCTTGACCTTCTCCTCCTGCTCCTCGTACAGGCGCTTGAATTGTTGCAGCTCGACGATCTCGGAAAAATCGGACGTGACGGGGCTCAAGTCGCCTCCTCGCTCCTCGATCAGGGGGAACATCTTGCGGAGCTTCAGGGAGAGGTCATCGGGATCCGCCGACTGGCGCATCGCCTCGGCGTAGGTGATGGTGCCGTGGACGAGCAGCGCCAGCAGCGACTGGTTCATCGACTGCATGTGGTAATAGCCGACGGACGACTCCATCTCCTCGTGGATCTGGCTGATCTCGCCCGTCTCGATCATCTTGCTGATCTTCGGCGAGGCGCGCAGGATCTCCAGCGCCGCCACCCGCCCTTCGCCCTGGCGCTCCACCAGCTTCATCGACACCACGCCCTTGAGGATCTGCGCGAGCTGGGCCCGCACCTGCGTCTGCTGGTCGGCGGGGAAGGTGTCGAGGATGCGGTCCACCGTCTGCGGCGCGCTGTTGGTGTGCAGGGTCGAGAACACCAGGTGGCCGGTCTCGGCGGCGGTGATCACGGTGGAGACCGTCTCGGGATCGCGCATCTCGCCCACCATGATGACGTCGGGGTCCTGCCGCAGGGCGTTGCGCAGCGCCTCGGAGAAGGTGCCGGTATCCGTCCCCACCTCGCGCTGCGAGACGCACGCCACGTCGTCCGTGAACAGGAACTCCATCGGGTCCTCGATGGTGATCACGTGGCAGGGACGGCGCTGCGTGATGTAGCGGATGAGCGCGGCGAGCGTCGTCGACTTGCCGCTGCCGGTGGGACCGGTCACCAGCACCAGCCCCATCGGCAGGTCGCAGAACTCGAGCAGCACCGGCGGCAGCTCGAGCTCCTCGGCGCTCTTGATCTGGAACGGGATGCGGCGGAAGGCGGCGGCGATGGTGCCCCGCTGCATATAGATGTTGCAGCGGAAGCGGGCGAGCCCGCGCACGCCGTAGCCGGTGTCCACCGACATCCGCTCCTCCAGCTTGGCGATCTGCCGCGGCGTGAGGATCGCCGTCAGCATCTCGGTGAGCTCCTCCGGCTTGAGCGGCGGCACTTCCATCGGCACCAGGCGGCCGTTGATGCGCAGCAAGGGTGGACGGGTCGGCTTCAGATGGAGGTCCGAAGCCCCCTTGTCCGTCATGAACTTCAGGAGTCGGTCAAGTTCCATGATTCGGTGAAGCGCATTGTACAGGAGAGAACGCGAAAGCTCACCCTTGACGCTCCACCGCGGCTCTTCTAGAGTCTTGCCGCCTTTCCGAAAAGAGGGAGCGATGGCGACTGCGATCCGTCAAGCGTTGGAGCGGCCGGCGCGGTCCCGGGCCCTCGGCCTGCTCTGTCTCCTCCTCGGCTCCGCGCCGGCGGCGCTCGGGGCCGGGTTCGAGCTGTTCGACCAGGCGGCGAAGCCGGCCGGCTTCGCCGGCGCCTTCGTCGCCCAGGCCAACGATCCCTCCGCCGTCTTCTACAACCCGGGCGGGCTCGCCCTGCTGGAGAAGAAGAAGGCGGTCACCGCGGGCTTCGCCCTCGCCGCCTTCAACGAGTCGCTCTACCAGGGGCTGCCGCCGGGCATCGGCACCGGCACCACCGGCGATCAGAAGACGCCGCTGGCGAAGCTCCCCCACGCCTTCCTGACCCTGCCCTTCGGCGAGCGGATGGTGATCGGCATGGGCGCCTTCTCGCCCTTCCGGCTGCATACCGAGTGGGCCAACGCGGGGACCTTCGCCGGCCGCCGGCTGGCCACCGAGTCCGAGATCGTCGCCTACGATCTCGCGCCCACTCTCGGGCTCAAGGTGACGCCCAACCTCGGCGTCGGCATCGGCGCCGTCTACCGCTCGTCCAAGCTCACGGTGTCGCGCCGGGTGGCGAGCCAGAACCCGTTCGGCGGCGGCCAGATCGACGTCGCCGGCCTCGCCATGAACACGGACTACGAGGCCGCCTTCGGCTGGAGCGCCGGCGTCCTCCACCGGCTGCGTCCGAACCTCTCGTGGGGTCTCGCGTACCGCAGCGCCATCCAGACCAACTATCTGGGCGTCGGCCGCCTCGGCCAGATCTCCACCGGCAACGCCCAGTTCGACGCGCTGCTGCGCGCCAGCCTGCCGTTCGACCAGGACCTCGCCCTCTCGTCGGCGGTCGAGTTTCCCGACCAGGCCACCGCGGGCGTCGCCTGGAGCCCCGCCAAGTCGATCCTCGTCGAGCTCGACGTGCACCGCACCGGCTGGAGCGGCATGCGCGAGCTGGCGCTGCGCTTCCCCGCCAACCCGACGCTCGACACCGTCTACGGGCTGGATTTCGCGGACGCCATGAGCTACCGGCTGGGCGCGCGCTACAAGCTGCCCACGGGACCGCAGCTCCGCGTCGGCTACGCCTACGACGAGACGCCGCAGCCCGACGAGACGGTGGGCGCCTTCCTGCCCGATTCGAAACGCAACGTGCTGACGGTGGGCGCCGGCCTCGACTGGCTCGACGTCGCCTTCGCCTGGACCACCTACGACCAGCGGATCGTCGCGACCAGCGCCGAGGGGCTGAACGGCAATTATCGCGCGAACGCCTGGACGTTCCTGATCTCGGCGACGAAGTAGCGGCGGCCCTGCGTGGCCCCGCCGTTCTTGGGTGCGCCTCCCCCCCTGGCCTTTTCTCGCGAATTCCAGAATAATGAGGCGAAAGCTTTCAAGCGATGTCGAAGTCGAACGCCGCGCCGGACGCTCCCGTGCGCGTGGACCCCGCGGCCCGCCGCCGGCGCCGGGTCCTCGTCACGCCCACCCTCTTGCGGGTGCTGGCGCTGCTTTCCCTGGCCGCGCTGATCTTCGGGGCCTACGCGGTCACCTGGGTGTCCTCGCGCGACGCCTACTTCACGACGCGCAACTTCCGCATCCTCGCCGGGCTCGGCAAACAGATCGAATCGATCGTCGCCGTACAGAGCGACGGGCTGCGCTACGGCGCGCTGGGCGAGGAGGTGGAGGAGCCGGCGCGTCAGGAGACGGAGCTCAGCATCTCCTACCCCGGCGCCGCCGCCCAGACGCAGGAGACCCGGCGCATCCGCCTGGCGAGCGGCTTCTCGCCCCCCGCCAGGGAGGCGCGGCCGGACCGGCGGCGCGGCCGGCCGCTCCTCGGCTTCGAGGCCTATCCGGAAGGCGCCTACCTGGAGACGGCGGGCGTCAAGAACCCGCGCAAGCTCAGCCTCGATCCGCTCATCGAGCCGGTGCTCACCCGCGACGTCTTCGATCACGTGCTGGTGGCGGACAGCCGGGGCAACGTCCTCTTCGAGCAGGAGAACCGCGAGATCCGCCTGGCGAGCCTGGGCGGCCTCGTCGAGGGCAAGGCGGGAGCCGCCGGGCTGCTGCAGGGACTGCAGTCGACGGCCCGCATCCGCGACGTCGACCTCTCGGGCGGCCGGTACGACATCTTCGTCAGCCCGCTGCGGGTGCCGGTGGCGCGGGAGAAGGAGGACGAGGGCGCCGGCCCCTGGCTGGTCTGCGGCCTGGTGCGCTCCGAGGCCTTCCGCAGCGACAGCCGGGCCCTGCCGAAGCTGCCGCTGATCGGCTTCGTCGTCCTGCTCATCCTGATCTTTCTGATCTGGCCCCTGATCAAGCTGCGGTCGATCGAGGGTTGGGAGCACCTCTCGCGGCTCGACCTCGCCTGGCTCACGGCGTCGATGTTCCTCATCCCCGCCCTGCTGGCTTTGACGATCTGGGGCGGCTGGCGCTTCCAGGGGCTCCGCGGCCTGTGGCACCAGACGCTGCGGCAGGTGGCGGACCGCATCGCCGGCAACCTGGAGCAGGACGTGCGGGCCTACGCGGCGATGCTGGAGGAGACCGACCGCGCCTTCCTGCCGCGGGCGGCCGGCGGCGCGCCCGTGCTGACCGCGCGGGAGGCGCTCGCCCGGCTGCCCTTCAACGACGTCCACTGGGTCGGCCGCGACGGCTGCCAGGTCTACAAGGTGAGCTTCGGCCTCGCCAGGCCGGTGATCGACGTCAGCGACCGCGAATACTTCCGCTCCCTGGCGCGCGACGTCCATCCCGGCGACGGCGCGCGGCGGCGCGCCTTCGTCCAATCCATCAACTCCTGGACCACCGGCGAGCCGGAGATGGTGATCGCCCTGCGCCGGCCGCGCGACCCGGAGATCCCCGTCGTCGCCGTCGCCACGCCCATGCCGTCGCTGATCGACGCCATCCTGCCGCCGGGCTTCGAGTACGCCGTGGTGCAGAACCGCCGCGAGGTCCAGAGGCGGCGCGCGAGCCCGCAGACGAGCGAGCCCGGCGAGGTCCTCCTGCACTCCGACAAGCGGCGCAACCTGCGGGAAAACCTGCTGCAGGAGGTCACCGAGCCCTCCTGGCTCGGCGACGCGGTGCGGGGACGGGAGACCCGCTGGGGCACCGTCGTCTACCAGGGCAAGGAGCGGCTCGCCTACACCCGGCCGCTGGCGGTCGAGGACCGCCCCTGGTCGCTGGTCGTGCTGGCGGACTCGGACGTGCTGACCGGCCTCTGCCGGCAGGTGGCGATCACGGCGCTGGCGTCCACGGCGCTCTACGGCCTGGCCGTGGTGCTGCTCTTCTTCCTCTACTCGCGGCTGCGCGGCGCCGGCGGCGCCCGGTGGCTATGGCCGCAGCGGCACCGCCTGCCCGGCTACACGGCGCTCGCCGCGCTGCTGCTGGCGCTCGTCCTCGTCTACGTCTTCGCGCTGCTCGCCCTGGGGTCCGAGCAGTCGCTGATCTTCGCCGCCCTGTTCCCCCTGGCGGTGCTGGGCGGCCTGCACGAGGCCCTCGGCCGGCCGGTGGAGGCGCCGCGCCAGAGCCTGCGCATCGTGCTCGCCCTGGAGGTGCTGTTCCTCGCCGGCCTCGCCGTCCTGCGCAGCGGCATGCCGACCGCCGCCATGGTGCTGTGGCTGCTGGCCGCCGCCGTGCTCGCCGCGCTCGCCGCGGCCGGCCCGGAGATCAGCCACGGCTTCGACCGCCTGCTGGCCGGCTCCCGGCGCGCGCCGGGCACCTACGGCCGCTGGGAGGTCGAGCGTCCCTGGCACCGCTACCTCGTCTGCCTGCTGCTCGCCGCCGCGCTGCTCGCCGTGCTGCCCACGGTCTCGTTCGTCAACCTCGCCTTCGACAGCCAGATGGAGGGGCTCGTCCAGCGCACCCAGATCGCCCTCGCCGGGGAGCTGGAGGAGCGCGAGACGCGGCTGGCCGAGGAGCTCGGCGAGCGCTTCCCGGTGGCGCCGGCCGCCGCCGCGGAGGCCGGCGAGGCCGCGGAGCCCTGGCCGCCGGCGCACGGCGAGCTCACCGCCGACGGCGAGCGCTGCGCGGGCCTCAGCGAGGCCTACCCGGCCGCCCTCTTCGGCCTCGCGGCCGCGCACCGCGAGGAGGCGCTGGCGGGGTGGCTGGCGCGGCGGCTGGAGCTCGACCGCGGGCACGACTACGCCGCCCTGCTCTTCGACACCTGCGTCTGCTTCGACGGCCGCACGGCGCGCGGCGAGCCCTCCCGCACCTGCTCCTGCCGCGAGCGGTCGCGGGTGCGCGCGGCCGTCCGCGCCGGCGGCTGCGCGGGCCGATGGTCCGCGCCCTGGCTCCCCACCTCCGCCACCTCGCCGGCGGCGCTGCGCTCCGGCGCGCCGCCGCAGCCCGAGGTCTCGCGCCCCCGCCAGGTCGCCGAGGAGCACGGGGCTTGCTACGAGCTGCCGGTCTCCGACGGCGCCACCGGCGAACGGGCGATGACGATCATCACCCGACCTCCCACGGGCGCCGACAAGCCCGGGAGCCTCCTGCAGGCCGCCGTGCTGGCGGCGGCGGCGGGCCTCGCCGCCGGGCTGCTCTTCCTGCTCATCCGCTTCGTCACCTCCCTGGTGTTCTTCCAGGGCGCCGCCGGGGCCGGGCCGGCCGGCGCCGGCCGGCCCCTCCTCCACCTCGCCCTCGACCGCTCGGGCCTGCCCCCCTTGAGCCCGCCGCCGCCCCCGGGATGGCGGCTCCTCGACCTCCGCGCGGCGGCGGCCGGCGGCGCGCCCGCGGCGATCTTCGCCGTCGAGGACGAGGCCCGCGTGATCGCCGTCGACCATTTCGACCTCCCCGGGGAGGCCGCGGCGGCGGCCCGCGAGAGCCTGCTGCGCCATACCCGCGGCCGGCGCCTCGTCCTGCTGTGCGACCGGCTCGCGCAGGGCCCGCCCGAGCCCGGAGCGCCCGCCGCCCCGCTGCTCCTGCGCGAGGGGGACGCGCTCCGCCCCGCGCGCGACGCCGCGGAGCTGGCGCGCGCGGTGCGGGAGGACGCCTTCCTGACCGCGGAGGTCGAGGAGCTGGAGGGATGGCTGCTCGACAATTGCGGCGACCTGCGGCAGGTGATCGACCTGCTGGCAGACGCCCTGCGCCCTGTCCACGAGGTGCGCTGGAGCGCCCTCGAGCCGGCCGGCGAGGCGGGCCGGGAGAGGAGCCAGGAAGAGAAGCTGATCCTGCACGCCCTGGTGCGCGGCCGGCTGGTGACGGCGAAGGCCGGGCGGCGGCTGCGGCACCTCGCCGCCGAGGGCTTCATCACGCAGGACCCGAAGGTGCGCATCGTCGGCGCCAGCCAGCGCGTCTTCATCCGCAACCAGGCCGCCCGCGAGGTGCAGGCCGCCCGCGAGGCGCTCGACGCCAACAGCCTGTGGAGCCAGGTCAGGACGCCGATGGCGATCGGGGTCGTCCTGCTCCTCGCCTTCCTCTTCCTCACGCAGCGCGACCTGTTCACCAACATCATCGTCCAGGTGGGCACCATCGGCGGCGGCATCGCGGCGCTGTTGCAGTTCCTCACCGACCGGCGGCACGCGGGGACCAAACCCGATGGCGTGTGATCCGCGGTCCCGGCGGCGGCTCGCGCGCCGGGCCCGTCTCGCGGCGGCCCTCCTGCTGGCGGTCCTGCTCGCCTCCTGCACCTCGCCGGACTTCCGGCGCCCCCGCTTCTTCCGCGGCCACTGGCCCGACACCGTGAAGAGAAAGCCCCACGCAGGATTGCTGCGCGTGCCGATCCCGCGCCCCTACCTGCTGGTCAAGCGCGCCGCGGCGGGAGAGGCCCTCGACTTCCAGGTCGTCTACCTGCCGGACTCCGAGGAGGAGATGTGGATCGAGCCGCGCCGCCCCAAGGCCCCGCTGCAGGTCGCCTTCGACGAGGCGGGCTTCCTGCGCGAGCTCGCGGGGAGCTTCAAGACCGGCCGCACGCAGATCGGCGGCGGCACGCCGGATCCCCAGCCCGTCGCGGCCCTGCGCTTCAGCGAGCTCGGCCGCACCGGCTCCCTGCAGCCGGGGCTCTACCGGATCGTCACCGCCGACCCCCAGGGCGGCCCGGTGCCGAGGTTGGAGCCCGTACAGCTCCAGCCGGCGGCGCCCCCGGAGGCGCTGCGCCTGGACGCCATCCTGTTCCGCACCTGCCCGGCCGCGCCGGAGGTCGTGCAGCGGATCGACGTCACGGCCGACCGCGGCGACGTCGACGCCCTGGCGCGGCTCGCCGGGCGGATCACGGTGTTCCGGGGCCGCGACCCGGTGGACCTCTCCGGCGCCACCGTGCAGGGCCGCAGCCTCTCCGTGCCGGTCGATGCGGGCTGCGCGGGCCCCTTCGCCAACTACCGCGTGACCGTCTCCCCCGAGGACCTCGCCCCCGGCTCGCTGCTGGAGGCCGCCTTTCCCTCCGAGGCGCAGCTCGCCGACCTGCGACCGCGCGCCGAGATCCACCTGGTGCGGGACGACGCGGGCCAGCCCCGTTACCTGGCGGTCGAGATCTCGCCGGGCCGGGGGAGCCCGGCGGCGCTCCCCACCAGCCTCGACAGCCCGGCCGTCCTGCTGCTCGTCAACGGCAAGGTCAGCCGTTCGGCGCGTATCGCGCAAGGCCCCGCGGACGGCAACGTCTTCCTCGTCGACCTGGGAGAGGCCGACGCCCGGTCCATCTTCTTCTCGCTGGTGCCGCGGAGCGCCGCCGGCCTGGCGGGCGAGCCGGCCTCCTTCACCTGGACGGCGAGCGAGCCGCGCCGCGAGGAGCCGAAGAAGCCGGAGGCGATCGTCGTGCAGGAGGGCGACCTGGAGATCGGCGCCGGCGGCCGCGTGCTGACGCTGGTGCTCGGCGTGCCGCCCGACCGCATGGACCTCGAGCGGACCATGAGCAGGAACCGCGAGCGGCTGTGGAAGGACGTGCGCTGCACCCGGCGCTCCGCCGCCCAGGTCGCCTGCACCGGCACCCTCGTCGCCGTCGGCAAGAGCCAGTTCGACGTCTATTGCCTGGGCGAGGAGAAGCCGTGCCTCTCCGTGGGCGTCAAGGAGTGAGCTGCCGGCTCACTGGCAGAACCCGTCGACCGTGACATCGACGTCGATGAAGCGGGTCTTGGTGTCCTGGCCCACGGCGTTGGTCACCGTCAACGACACCGCGTAGGTGCCGCTGGCGAGATAGGTGTGGCCGGGGTTCTTGACGGTGCTCTTGCAGGTCGCGGCCTGGGATTCGCAATCGCCGAAGTCCCACGCCCACGAGGTCGGCGACTGGGTCGAGAGGTCGCTGAAGATCACCACCAGCCCGTTCCGGTTGTAACAGAAGTTCGCCACCGGTTTCGACGCCGGGTTGACGGTGACCACCTTGCTCGCCTGGTCCGATCCGGCGTCGTTGGTGACGACGAGGACGACCGTGTAGCTGCCGGCGGCGGCGTAGGTGTGTTGCGGATTCTGGAGGTTGGACGCCGTCCCGTCGCCGAAGTCCCAGCTCCACGTCTTGGGCTTGCCCGTCGAACGGTCGGTGAACAC
>DATBGJ010000278.1:0-4270 GCA_036558045.1 Thermoanaerobaculia bacterium | reverse complement strand
TGGCTTGGGCGGAGGTTTCCTCTTTGGAGGAAGAGCTGGCGAAGATCCTTCCCGCCTCTCAACCGGAGGGGCGCATCGCACGTCGCGGTGCGGTCCGGGCGGCACTGAAGGCCCGGGACTTTGCCCGCGCCCAAGCTCTGGCCGAGCGCTATCTAGCCGAAAAGGACGCGACTCGGACTCTTCGCACGGATCTCCGCCAGTTGCTGCAGGAAGACGCACGCACCCTCGCCCAGCGGTTTCGTCATGCGGCGAAGGCGGTCGACGATGCGCGCGGTCTGGCGCGCTGGCTCCAGGAGGGCGGCGCCTTCGGGTTGGCCGCCTGACTGTGGAAACGCTCGCCTTTTACTCCTACAAAGGCGGCGTGGGGCGCTCGCTGCTGCTCGCGAACGCGGCCCGCTTCCTGGCCTCTCTCGGCAAGGGCGTCGTCGCCCTCGACCTCGACTTCGAGGCGCCCGGTCTCCATTACAAGCTGGGGCACGCGGCCTTTCGTGAGAGCAAGATGGAGGGCGGCGCCGTTCCCTACCTTGTTGCCACAGCCCGGGAAGCCACGTCTCCGCCTCCACTCGACGAGCACATGATCCAGGTTCCAGTGCCGCCGGGCGCGGGCGGCTGGCTGCGGCTGATGCCCGCGGGTCCGGCCCCGGACCGGCCCTATTGGGCGGCGCTCAAGCAGCTCGGCGAGCAGGTCCGCTTCGACGATCCGAGTGGTCAGGGATTGATGCCTCTGCTCGACCTGCACGCCCGCATCCGGGAGGAGCTGAAGCCCGACTACCTTCTGATCGACGCCCGCACGGGCGTTACGGAGCTCGGCGGGCTCGCCACCACGATCCTCGCCGACACGGTCGTCTGCATGTTCGTGTCGAACCAGGAGTCGCTGGACGGGACCCTCATGGTCGCGGAAGCTTTGAAGGCAGCCCCGCGGCTCAAAGGGCAACGGCCGATTCGAGTCGCTCCGGTCCTGGCCCGGACGACCTCGGAGCCGCCCACAGAGGGACCCTTTGCGGAAGGGGTGAAGCGGCTGCTCGAGCTGGGAACAGGAGCCGCGCCGCGAGGCAACAAGAAGGAGCCCAAGCTCTTCGAGCTTCCCCATGACACGGTGCATGGAGCTGCGGACCGGATCGTCGCCGGCGAGAGAACCGCCAGCGCCTTCTCTCCTCTCTATAAGTCGTATCTGGAGCTGTTCCGCGAGCTGTTCCCCTCCTCCGCGCAACGCGCCGAGGAGGCTCTGAGCCGCCTGGAGGCCGTGGCCTCCATCAAGGAGGAGCTGACGAGGAGTCGTGGAGAGCGTTACGAATTGGACGAGCTCCTGTCCCCATGGAGCGCCTCGGCAATCGACGAGGGGGTCTCCTACGAAGGCGAGGGATACGGCCAGCCGGCCAGCCGGTATGCCGATCTCCTCTGCCGCGACGACGCAGGTCGTCCTTTGATGGCCGTGGAGTATCTCGCGGATTCCCATAAAGAAGCGGTGGAGTTCTGGGCGAAACGAACCAAGGTACGCTGTCTAGTCCTCCTCTCTCGCAATCAACACGGCAGCATCGAACGTGAAATCTACGCCCGGCGGCCCGGCGAGTATGAGCTTCGCCCCACCGACCGGCGGTGGGATCTGCCCCTCCCCAAGGAGTTCGAGCTACTTCCTGATGTCGGCGACCGCTCCATCGAGAGAATGATCGATGCCCTGCGCCGCGGCCACGCCGAGGCAGCGGCTTGGCTCGTCGGCGAGTGGAGGGAGTGCGTCGCTGCGGTTGAAGGGTTCGAACCTAAATCGCCGCCTTGGCGGCCAATGCGGGCTCGGCGGATTCTCGATGGGCTCGCGGCGACGGAGGATGCCAGCCTCGCGTCACAGATCCTGCGCCGTGCCGCGCCCGGCGCCTGGGAACCTTGGGATCCGAGGCATAGGAGGAGGTACAGAAGAAGGTTTCGTGAGGAGGGGGGAGGCGGGGACGAACTTGAGCGCTGGGTGGCGAAGGATCTATTCGCACCGCTCTTCTGGCGGCTCCCTGTGGAAGCCGTGGTCCGTTACTCGGAAGAGAGGCATTATCCGGGAGAGACCCCTTCTCTTGCCGGTTATCGATTGCTGGCCCACGACTTGATGGGTCTTCGCTACGATCCCGACCGAACTGCGCTAGCCGAAGGCCGCGCCCTTTTGGCACGGAGGTCGGACGATGGGCACGGCGAAGACTCTGAAGACTGGGAGCCGGTAGAGTGGCTCCACCGGAGCCGGCGCCAGCGGAACGAGCACCTACAGCTGTCCGACGAGCCGGCCCCCGTCATTGTCTGGGAAGAGCTGGGTCGAGAGGCGCGGTGGTTTCGGGGGACGCTGGAGGAAGCCAAGGAAAAAATCGGTGACAAGGGAAGGAAGCAGGCGACTTCCAGCTCCGGATTGCGCCGCCGGCTCCGGGAAAGGCTAGACCGTCATCAGTTGGCGGCAGGAGGGTTCCTGGGACAATACGACGCATCAGGCCGGATCGAGCTATATCCCGCTGTGATCGGTGCTGCGGCCGAGCTGCTTGGCGTATCTCCCCGGGCCTTGAAAAGCGTCGTCTTCATTCACTTCGCCGTCTTGGCTCTCGCTCATCAAGCCCGGGATCTCGATGGCCAACCCGGCTTCGGCTTTGCTCCGTCTCCATTACAACCGCCCTATTTTCGCGAAAGCCCGGTTCATGTCAGCCTCGCGAAATGCTTCGCCCATCGGCTGATCGAACGGCTCGACGATCCCAATCTCATGGCCGCGTTCGAGAAGCTGTCCCAGCATCAGCCCGAGCCCTACCGGCAATGGGAGGCAATGCGCAAAGTGCCGCTGGAGCAGTTGCGGGTCTATCTGATGCGCGCGCGGGCGGCTCCAGCGGCAATCGGGCTACCGCCCGATCTTGGATGAGCAGCAGCGTCATGTTTTGGGGTCGCTTCTCGCCACCACCTCCAGCTCCTGCCGCAGCTTGACGACGCTCTTCTCCGGATAGACCCCCGGCCGGAGCTGGACCCCGGGGTAGATCTGCGTCCCGCGTCCCACGACGACGCCGGGATGGAGCACGGAGTTGCAGCCGGTGAGGACGCCGTCGCCGAGGATGGCGCCGAGCTTGCGCCGGCCGGTGTCGAGGCGGCCACCGGCAGCAGGAATGAGGATGGTCTTGCCGTCGTGCCGGAAATTCGAGAGGATTGTCCCCGCCCCGAGGTTGACGTCCGCGCCGAGGATGGAATCGCCCACGTAGTTGAGGTGCGGGGCCTTGGCGTGGCGCAGCAGGATGGCCCGCTTGACCTCGGTGTTCGTCCCCACCACGCATTTCTCGCCGATCCAGACGTCGCCGCGGATGTAGGCGCCCGGACGGATCTCCGCCTCCGGCCCGATGAAGACCGGGCCCTCGATGACCACGTTCGGATGGATGCGGGCGCCGGCGGCGATCACGATGCGGTCGCCCACGAGATGGACCTCCGGCGAGAGCTGGCCCTGGAGATCGCTCGACGGCAGCGCGGCGAGGACCTCGTCCAGGGGCTCGCCCAGAAGTTTCCACGGTGCGGCGGCGTCATAGAGCCCGGCGAAGCAATCCGGCAGCTCGGCGAAGAGAGGAGGGAAATCGGCGCCAGGGTTACTCATCCGAGGGATGATATCGTCCGGCCGCCGCCGTGAGCCGTTTCCGTCCCCTCTCCAAGAACTTTTTTCGCCGGCCCGCCGAAGCGGTGGCCCGCGATCTCCTCGGACGGTATCTGGTGCGCGAGCTGGACGGCGAGCGCCTGGTGCTGCGGCTGGTCGAGACCGAAGCCTACCTCGGGGCTCCCGACCGCGCGAGCCACGCCTGGGCGGGCCGCCGGACGGCGCGCAACGAGAGCCTGTACCTTGCCGGCGGGCACGCCTACGTCTATTTCATCTACGGCATGCACTACTGCCTCAACGCCGTCACCGGCGCCCCCGGCGTGGGCAGCGCCGTGCTCCTGCGGGCCGGCGAGCCGATCGAAGGCGAGGCGCGGATGCGGGAGAACCGGGGCTGGACCGCGAAATCGCGTCCGGGCGACCTCGCCGGCGGGCCGGGGAAGATGTGTCAGGCCCTCGCCATCGGCCGCGAGCTCGACGGCGCCCCCCTGGACCGGCCGCCGCTTTTCATCGCGCAAGGGGAGCCGGTGACGGCGGCGGAAGTCGTGGCGAGCCCGCGCATCGGAGTCGATTACGCCGGGGAGGCGGCGGGCTGGCCGCTGCGGTTCTCGGTGCGGGGGAACCGGCATGTTTCCAAGCCGCGGCCTGCATAGGGTTGGTGGAGAAGCAGGCGTTCTGCCCTGCGAA
>DATBGJ010000277.1:0-2559 GCA_036558045.1 Thermoanaerobaculia bacterium | reverse complement strand
CGTCCTCGCGGGCGGCGAGGCGGCGGCCTTCGGCGTCGAAGAGCGCCGCGGCGTGGAGCCCGCCGGTCGAAGCGAAGAGCCCTTGCGCTTCCCGCAACCGGGCCGGCAGCGCCGCGATCACCGCCGCAGAGATTTGCGGTCCAGGAGAGATCGCGCCGGAAACCCGCAGCCGCAGGGCGTCGAGACCCGCCTTGCCGCAGACGCCGCAGGCGCTGGTCGAGAAGAAGTGGCGGTCCAGGCCCGCCAGCTCCGGCTCCGGCACGCTCGCGGCCAGCTCGACCTCGACGATGTTTTCGCAGCCGGCCGCCGTTACGCCGGCGGGCGCGACGCAAGGGCCCACACGGCGCACCTGTCCGCAGTGGGCGAGGACGCCCTCGGCGAAGAGGAAGCCGAGGGCCAGCTCGTCGTCGTTGCCCGGCGTGCGCATGGTGACGGCCACCGTGCGCGTCCGCCCCTCCTGGACGAGCCGGACCTCCAGCGGCTCTTCGGTGGCCACGTGATCCGGCCGCTCCTCGCCGCCGCCATGACCGACGCGCCAGACGCGGACGCGGGTCTTGCCGGAATGCCGCATGCGGCTAGCTTCTCACGAAACAAAGGGTCCTTGGTTGAGCTTGCGGCACGCATTTTGCGTTTCTCCCCCCCTGGAGGAAGAGCCATGGCGCGAGCAATCTGGAAGGGAAGTATCAGCTTCGGCCTCGTCAACATCCCGGTGGGGTTGCACTCGGCGGAGTCGCCGGACGAGATCCATTTCAAGCTGCTGGACCGGCGCAACATGTCGCCCATCCATTACAAGCGGGTGAACGAGGAGAGCGGGAGGGAAGTGCCCTGGGAGGAGACCGTCCGCGGCTATGAGTTCGCCGACGGCAAGTACGTCGCCCTCACCGACGAGGACCTGAAGCGCGCCGCGCCCGAAGCTACGCAGAGCATCGACATCAGCGACTTCGTGGACCTCGAGGACATCAGCCCGCTCTATTTCGACAAGCCCTACTACCTGGCGCCCGACAAGAAGGGTGCCAAATCCTACGCATTGCTGCGAGAGACCCTGCGCCGCACCGGCAAGGTGGGGATCGCCAAGGTGGTGATCCGCACCCGGCAGTACCTGGCCGCCGTAGTCGCCCGCGGCGATGTGCTGACGCTGGAGCTGATGCGTTATTCTCACGAGCTGCGCGATCCCAAGGAGCTGGACGTGCCCCACGGCAAGCAGGGGGTCAGCGAGCGGGAGCTGCAGATGGCCGAGCGCCTGGTGGAAGGCATGGTCGAGAAGTGGAATCCCGAGAAGTACAAGGACGACTACCGCCAAGACCTGATGAAGATGATCAAGGAAAGGGTGGAGGCGGGCGAGCTGGAGGCTTCGTCCGAGCCCGCGCCCAGCCCCAAGCGGCTGGCCGGCGGCCAGGTGGTGGACCTCATGGCCCTGCTCAAGAGCAGCCTGGAGGGCGGTGGCAAGAAGCCGGCGAAGAAGGCCGCCGCGAAGCGGACCCGCAAGGCCGCGCGCAAGCCGGCACACCGCGCGGCGCGGCGCACGGGCAGCGCCGCGAAGCGCAAATCCGCCTGAGCCATGGCCCTCGAGGAATACAAGCGGAAGCGGAACTTCCGCGCCACGCCCGAGCCGGCGGGCAAGGTCAAGAAAACCAAGGGACACTCCTTCGTCATCCAGAAGCACGCGGCGACGAGGCTGCACTACGACTTCCGCCTGGAGATGGAAGGCGTGCTGCGGAGCTGGGCGGTGCCGAAGGGACCGAGCCTCGATCCCGGCGAGAAGCGGCTGGCCGTGCACGTGGAGGACCACCCAATAGAGTACGGCGATTTCGAGGGGACCATCCCCAAGGGGCAATACGGCGGTGGCACCGTGCTGCTCTGGGACCGCGGCACCTGGGCGCCTGAAGGCGATCCAATCGCCGGCTACAAGAAGGGTCACCTGCGCTTCCAGCTTGACGGCGAGAAGCTCCACGGCGGCTGGGACCTGGTGCGCCTGGGCGGCCGGCGGGCGAAGGAGGAAGGTGAAGACAACTGGTTGCTCATCAAGGTGAACGACGAGTCGGCGCAGCCCGGCAGCGACGACGCCATCGTCAAGGAGCGCCCGGAGAGTGTGGCCTCGGGCCAGGACCTCGACGAGATCGCCGCCACCTCGGAGCGCGTCTGGCAGTCGGACAAGCCCGGCCGCGCAAGCAAGGATGGCTTCAAGGAGAAGATCGCCGCCGCCGCCAAGGCCGCGGCGAAGGCCAAACCTGCAAAGACCAGATCCGTCCGATCCGCCATCGATCCGTCCGAAATCCCCGGCGCCCGCAAGGCGGCGATGCCCGCCAGCATCGAGCCCCAGCTCGCGACGCTGGTCGATGAGGTGCCGCGCGGCGAGGAGTGGGTCCACGAGATCAAGTACGACGGCTACCGCGTGCTCTGCCGGGTGCGCGAGGGCGAGGCGCAGCTCATCACCCGCCGCGGCAAGGACTGGAGTGACCGCTTCGCGCCGGTGGCGCGCGCGGCGGCGAAGCTGCCGGTGGGCGGGGCCATCCTCGACGGCGAAATCGTCGTCCTGGAGCCGGACGGCAGGACCAGCTT
>DATBGJ010000276.1:0-6141 GCA_036558045.1 Thermoanaerobaculia bacterium | reverse complement strand
CGCCCGCTGCTCGGCGACTCCGAGGTCGAGAACGGCGAGCTCGGTGCTGGAGGCCAGGGCGAGACGGACCGCCGCGTCCAGGGAGGGCACCGTGCCGGCATCCAGGCCGGTGCTCACCGCGAGCGGACCGTCGGGCGGCCGGGCGAGCAGCGCGTTGAGATCGGCGCGAGCGCCTGCCAGGAGGCCGCGCGCCTTGTCCGTCTCGCTCGCCGCCTGGACCGCCGACAGCTCGGCCTGGAGCACGTCGAGGCGAGGGACGTCGCCGGCCTCGAAGCGGGCGCGGGCGGTGTCGCGGGCGCTCTCGGCGAGGCGTTGCAGCTCCGCCGTCTCGGCGGCGCGACGCTGCGCCGCGGCGAGGGCGAAGTAGGCCCGGCGCACCTGGTTGCGGGTCTCCGCCGTCAGGCGCGCGATCTCCGCCTCACCCGTCCTCGCTTGGGCCTCCGCCAGAGCGATCCGCCGCCCGCGCTTGCCACCGCGCTCGAGCGGTACGGAGAGCGTCGCCGCGTCGTGCGGCAGATCATTGGTCTTCTCGAGATTGAGATCCGGATTGGGCCGCAGCCGCGCGATGTCTTGCCGCGCCTGCGCCTCCGCCCGGCCCAGGCGTGCCGCGGCCAGGGCCGGGCTCGCCGACAGGGCTTCCGCCAACACCTCCTCCAGGGTCAGGGGAGTGGCCGCCGGCGGCTCCGGTGCGGAGGGCGGCTGGCCGTGCAGGACGGCGGCGCACAAGAAGATCGCGCCCAGCAGGGTGGCGGCGGGTGTAGATCTGGACGGGATCACGAGGCAGCGGGCCGGCCGCAAGGGCGGCCGGCCCGGAAAGGTTAACGCCGCATGGATGAAGGAAAGATGAACAGACGCGATCGGTCGAAGATCCGCGGCAGGTCCTCGGCGGTCAGAGCATCGGTCGCGTTGCGGACGCGGATGGAGAATTCCGTTCCGTCAACCGTGGCCGCACACGTCACCGGGCCGCCATGGCGTCCGCCACCTCCGGCGCCTCGGAACGCCACCGATTCACCGTGGCGCCCCTGTTGGGACCTCGAAATCAGCCCGGAGCGGCCTTGGTCTTCTCGTTCTGAGGCCGGACTCGACAAGAGGCCCCTCCGACTCTCTCAGGCTCGACTAAGATACCCTCGTGGCCTCTCCCGAGATCTCGGTCGTCATCCCCGTCTACAACGAGGAGGAGAATCTCCCCATCCTGGCGGCCGAGGTCCAGGGGGCCATGCAGGCGATCGGCCAGCCGTACGAGGTGATCTACGTCGACGACGGCAGCACGGACGGCAGCCCGGGAATCCTCAACGGGCTGGCGCGCGAGGATGCCGCCGTGCGGGTGATCCGGCAGCGGCGCAACGCCGGCCAGTCGGCGGCGCTCGCGGCCGGCTTCCGTTTCGCGCGCGGCGGCATCGTCGTCACCCTCGACGCCGACCTGCAGAACGATCCGGCGGACATCCCCCGCCTGCTCGAACGCATGCACGCCTTCGACGTGGTCTGCGGCGTGCGCGCCAACCGGCAGGACACCTGGACGCGCAAGGTCTCCTCCCGCATCGCCAACGGCATCCGCAACCGGGTCACCCACGACTCGGTGACCGACGTCGGCTGCACGCTGCGGGCCTGCCGCGCCGAGTACCTGCGGAGCATCCCGATGTTCACCGGCATGCACCGTTTCCTGCCCACGCTGTTGAAGATGGAAGGCGCGCGGGTGACCGAGGTGCCCGTGCATCACCGGCCGCGGCTGCATGGCCAACCCAAATACAACATCCGCAATCGTATCTGGCGGGCGCTGGCGGACCTCTTCGCGGTGCGCTGGATGCAGAAGCGCTGGATCGACCGGCGCCTGTCCGAGGAGATCGACGCTTGGAACACAGTCACGTCTGGATCGCCATCGGCTTCATCGGCCAAGCCCTCTTCTTCGGCCGTTTCTTCGTCCAGTGGGTCGCCTCCGAGCGCCGCCGGCAGAGCGTAGTACCGCGCTCGTTCTGGTACTTCAGCCTGGCGGGAGGAGCCGTGCTGCTCGCCTACGCCATCCACCGCCGGGATCCGGTGTTCATCCTCGGGCAGGCCACCGGATTCCTCATCTATACCCGCAACCTCTGGTTCATCCACCGTCCTGCCCGCGTCGCGGACGCCGACTGAATTGAGCGCGGCGCGGCGCGACCTCCTGATCCTCGCCGTGCTCGGCGGCCTGCTGTTCCTGCCGGGGTTGGGCTGGCGCGACCTGTGGAATCCGGACGAGGCGCGCTATGCCGAGGTGGCCCGCGAGATGCGGCTCCTCGGCCACTGGTCGGTGCCACACCTCAACGGCGCGGTCTACACCCAGAAGCCGCCGCTGTTCTTCTGGGCCATCGCCGCCTGCGGCTTTCTCACCGGCGGGCTCGACGAGACGGCCGCCCGCCTCCCCTCCGCCCTCGCCGCCATCGGCGCCCTGCTGCTGGTCTATCGCATCGGCGACCGCCTCTTCGGCCGGCGCGCCGCCTGGCTCGCCGCCGCGGCCTTCGCCACCTGCTTCAAGGTGCTCTGGCAGGGGCGCTTCGGACAGATCGACATGATGCTGACGGCGTTGGTGACCCTGGGGGTCTGGTTCTGGGTGCGCGGCTACACGGAGAACCGCCCCCGGCTCTACCTCCTGTTCTTTTTCTTCGCCGGCCTGGCCACCCTGGCCAAGGGGCCGGTGGGGCTGCTGCCGCCGCTCCTCTCCATCGTCGCGTTCCTTGCAGTGACGCGGAATCGGGCGGAGATCGGACGGCTGAGGATCGGCCTCGGCCTGCTGCTCTGGGCCGCGGTGGTGCTCGCCTGGCTCGTACCGGCCGGGATCTCCGGCGGCCGGGAGTACCTGGAGCAGATCGTCTTCCGGCAGAACGTGACCCGCTATGTCAATCCCTGGCATCACTTCAAGAACTGGTACTACTACCTGACCGTCGTCCCGGCAGAGTTCTTCCCCTGGTCGCTGCTGCTGCCATCGGCGATCGTGGTCGGGTGGAAACGCCTGCGCGAGACGCCGGGACGCCAGCGCGACGGCTTCCTCTTCTGTCTTTGCTGGATGGCGGTCACCGTGCTCTTCTTCAGCGTCTCGCCGGCCAAGCGGTCGGTCTATATCCTGACGATGTATCCGGCGATGGCTTTGCTCGTCGGGGCGGGCCTGGACCGCATAGCCGCCGAATGGCCGCGCTGGCGCCGGTGGGTGACGATTCCCCTGGCCATCACCGCCGGCCTGGCCACTCTGATCGTGATCGTCCTGCCCATCGCCGGCCGGGGCCGGGCCGAGGCGGTCCCCCTGGGCGGCGACCGGTTCGTATGGGAGCTGGCGGTCCTCTTCGTCCCGTTCCTGATCGGAGCCCTCTACGCCTGCTGGGCCTCATGGTCCGGCGCTGTAACCCGCGCCGTGGCGTCGCTCGCGGCGGGCATCGCTCTGACGATTCTCGGGGTGGCGTTCGTCGCGCTGCCGCGGTTCGACGTCTTCAAGTCCGCCCGCGGCCTCTCCCGCCAGCTCGTCACTCGCATGGCCCCCGGCGAGACCTATGGGATCTACCCCCGCCTGGACTCCACCTTCCTGTTCTACACGCGGCGCTTCTGCGTGGACCTCGACAGCGAGGCGAAGCTGCGCGCCTTCCTCGCCCGGCCCGGCCGGCTCTGGCTGCTCGCCCAGCGGGACGATTGGGCGCGGCTGAAGGACCGGCCCGCGATGACCGAGGTGGCGCGGGACCAGGACCCCAAGGAGGGCTACCTGCTCCTCACGCGGCCCTAGCCGAACCCTCTTGCCAGTGTATTAGCTCAGTGATACAGTCTCTCCCGACAGAGATCCCGTCACGACCTTTGAAAGGAGATGAAGAAGATGAAGACCGTTCGCAGCCTGACCGTCCTGGGCGTGCTCGCCCTGCTCCTCCTGCCGGCGGCTCTGCGCGCCCAGACCTCCGGCGATCCAGACCTGATGAAGCAGAAACAGACCATCTCCGACATCCGCAACGTCGGCACGGCGATGTACACCTGGTACAAGGACGAGGTGGAGTCCAAGCGCAGCGCGGAGGCGCACAGGAAGGCCAAAGCGGAATCCGAAGCCAGCTCCGTGGACATCACCGCCATCCCGGTGATCTCGCGGGAGGAGCTCGAGAAGGTGCTGGTTCCCGAGTACATCAGCTCGATCCCCAAGGCGGACGGATGGGGCCACCCCTACGAGTTCCACCTCAATACCAAGGACCCGAACGCGGTGCAGGTGATGGGGCTGCGCAGCGCCGGCAAGGACGGCCAATTCTCAGGGAACGTCTACGAGATCGGCGCTTTCTCCCCGACCGACTACGACCAGGACGTCTCCTGGGTGGACGGCTACTTCGTCCACTGGCCGCAGAAGAAATAACCTGTCCTATCCTTCGATATCCGGTATCAGCACCCGTTCGATGCCCCGCGCCTTGCCGGTCGTCTCGTCGATATCGATGACGGCGCCGGCGAGGCGCACGTCGCGCTTGGCGACCTCGAAGGCGGAGGGGGTCTGCAGGAGGAAGCGCTTGAGGATCTTGTCGGTGCGCATGCCGATGACGGACTCGTAGGGTCCCGTCATGCCGGCGTCGGTGAGGAAGGCCGTGCCCTTGGGCAGGATCCGCTCGTCGGCGGTGGGCACGTGGGTATGGGTGCCGACGACGGCGCTCACCCGGCCGTCGAGGTAGAAGCCCATGGCCTGCTTCTCGCTGGTGGCCTCGGCGTGGAAGTCGACGAACACCACCTTGACGGCCGGACCGAGCTGCTGCAGCAGCCGGTCCGCGGTGCGGAACGGGGACTCCAGGTTGGCCATGAAGACCATGCCTTCGAGGTTGATCGTCGCGACGGAGATACCCGCCGCGGTCTCTCCGACGTGCAGACCCTTGCCCGGATTGCCCTCGGGATAGTTGGCCGGCCGCAGCAGGTTGGGGACGCGATCGAGGATCTCGACCCCCTCCTTCTTATCCCACACGTGGTTGCCGGTGGTGAAGGCGTCGATGGGCAGGTCCTGGATCTCGCGCAGCACCTCGGGCGTGACGCCGAAGCCGCCGGCCGAGTTCTCGACGTTGACCACCACGTAGTCCGTCCGGTGGCGGTCCACCAGCCGGGGCAGCAGGTTGCGCAGGGCGCGCCGGCCCGGCTTGCCGACGACGTCGCCGACGAACAGGAGCTTCATCAGCGGGCGTATTCCACCGAGCGGGTCTCGCGGATCACCGTCACCTTGATCTGCCCGGGGTAGGTCAGCTCCTGCTCGATCTTGCGCGCGATGTCCTTCGACAGCCAGAGCGCCTGCTCGTCGCCGATCTTGCCGCTGTCGACGATGATGCGGATCTCGCGGCCGGCCTGGATGGCGAAGGTCTTCTGCACGCCCTTGAAGTTGCCGGCGATCTCCTCCAGCTTCTCCAGCCGCTTGACGTAGGTCTCCAGAACCTCGCGGCGGGCGCCCGGCCGCGCGGCGGAGAGGGCGTCGGCGGCGGTCACCAGCACCGCCTCCACCGTCTGCGGATCGTAGTCGCCGTGGTGGCAGGCCATGGAGTGGACGACCTCTTCGGTCTCGCCGTCCTTGCGCAGCAGGTCGATGCCGATCTGCAGGTGGGTGCCGTCCATCTCGCGGTCGATCGCCTTGCCGACGTCGTGCAGCAGGCCGCCGCGGCGGGCGACCGCGATGTTGGCCTTGAGCTCGGCCGCCATGGTGCCGGCCAGGAAGGCGACCTCCTTGCTGTGCTGGAGGACGTTCTGGCCGTAGGAGGTGCGGTAGCGCAGCCGCCCGAGGAGCTTGATCAGCTCCGGATGCATGCCGGGGATCCCCAGCTCCAGCAGCGCCGACTCCCCCTCCTGGAGGATCTTGGTGTCGAGCTCCGCCTTGACCTTTTCGACGATCTCCTCGATGCGGGCCGGGTGGATGCGGCCGTCCACGATCAGCCGTTCGAGGGCCACGCGCGCCACCTCGCGGCGGAAGGGGTCGAAGCCCGAGAGGATCACCGCCTCCGGGGTGTCGTCGACGATCAGGTCGACCCCCGTCGCCGTCTCCAGGGCGCGGATGTTGCGCCCCTCGCGGCCGATGATGCGGCCCTTCATCTCGTCGTTGGGCAGGGTGACGGTGGAGACCACCGTCTCGGAGGTCTGGTCGGCGGCGATGCGGCCGATCGCCGTGGCGACGATCTTCTTGGCTTCCTTATC
>DATBGJ010000275.1:0-3453 GCA_036558045.1 Thermoanaerobaculia bacterium | reverse complement strand
CGTAGAGCTTGCAGGCTACCGCCTCGCGCAGGTCCGGCCGCGCGGTGAGCAGAACCTCCACGGCATGCGCGAGGAAGGCCTCCTTGCTGTCATAGAGACCGGTCTCGGTCACGGCTTCGAGCTCCTCGTCCAGCAGAGATCGGGCGGCGCTGTCGACGACTCCCATGCAAGAAACTCTAAAGCATCGTCCGTGGCAGGGCAACTCAATCCCCGCCCTTGATCCCCGCCTTCTTCGCGTAGTAGCGGAACGAGCGGAAGCTCATCCCCAGCAGCTCGGCCGCCTGGGTCTGCACGCCGCCGGAGCGCTCCAGCGCCTGCACCATGAGCTGCGCGCGGATCGACTCCAGGTAGGCTTCGAGGTCCAGGCCTTCCTCGGGGAGCTGGATGAGGTCGGGATTGGTCCGCCGGTTGGTGAGGAGGTGGACCGGCAGGTCGCGGGTGGTGATGGTCTCGTTGTGAGATAGCGCCAGCACCCGCTCGATCAAGTTCTCCAGCTCGCGCACGTTGCCCGGCCAGTCGTAGCTCTCCAGGATGTGCATCGCCTCGATCGAGATCTGGCGCGGCGCCAGCTCCATCTGGCGGCTGTACTTCTGCAGGAAGAAATCGACGAGCAACGGGATGTCCTCGCGGCGCTGGCGCAGCGGCGGCAGGTGGATGGGCAGCACGTTGATGCGGTAGTAGAGGTCCTCGCGGAACTCGCCCGTCTGCAGGCGCGACTCCAGGTCCTGGTTGGTGGCGGTGATGATGCGCACGTCCACCGGCTCCTCGGCCGTGCCGCCCACCTTGCGCACCACCCTCTCCTGCAGGGCGCGCAGGAGCTTCACCTGCATCGTCGGCGTCATCTCGCCGATTTCGTCGAGGAAGAGCGTGCCGCGGTCCGCCTCCTGGAAGAGGCCCTTCTTGTCGCGCACGGCGCCGGTGAAGGCGCCGCGCTCGTGGCCGAAGAGCTCGCTCTCCAGCAGGTTCTCCGGCATGGCGCCGCAGTTGAGCGAGAGGAAGCGACGGTTGGAGCGCGGGCTGGCGAAATGGATGGCGCGCGCGATCAGCTCCTTGCCCGTGCCGCTCTCGCCGTGGACGAGCACCGTCGAGCTGGTGCGCGCGATACGCTCGATGAGCGCGAAGATCGCCTGCATGCGCGAGCTCTTGCCGATGATGTTGTTGAAGGTGTACTTCTGCTCCAGCTCGCGGCGCAGGTAGACGTTCTCGTCCGCCAGCGCGGCGCTCTCGATCGCCTTCTGGGCGACGATCTTCAGCTCGTCGACGTCGAAGGGCTTGGAGACGTAGTCGGCGGCGCCCAGCTTCATCGCCTCGATGGCCGACTTGGTCGAGGTGTAGGCGGTCATCATGATCACCGGCGGGCTGCCGTCGCCGGCCGTCTTGATCTCGCGCAGCAGGTCGAGGCCGTTGCCGTCCGGCATCAGGATGTCGCACAGCACGAGGTCGGGGCTGCCGGCTTCCAGGCGGCGGCGGGCCTCCTCGACCGAGCGCGCCGTCGTCACCTCATAGCCCTCGTCCTGGAAGAGGAGGGAGAGGAAGTCGAGCAGGCTCGCCTCGTCGTCGACGATCAGCAGCCGCCGGCTCATGCGGAGGCCTCCGCGGAGACCAGGGTGACGTTGGCGCGGCTGGTGGGCAGCTCGACGGTGATGGTGGTGCCGGCGCCCGGCCGGCTGTCGACGCGCAGGCGGCCGCCGTGGTCCTGCACGATGCGATAGACGATCGCCATGCCGATGCCCGTGCCGCCGTCGAAGAACGACTGGAAGGGATGGAAGAGGTTGGTGCGCTGCTCTTCCGACATGCCGCGCCCGGTATCGATCACCTGCAGGCGGTAACAGTCGCCGGCGAGGCGCCCGACCACCCGCAGGGTGCCGCCGTCCGGCATGGCGCGCAGGGCGTTGCGCGCCAGGTTCCAGAAGATCTGGCTCACCTGGTCCGGATCGGCGAACAGCCGCGCCGTCGGCGGCTCGAGGTCCACCTGCAGGCGGTGCCGGTCGGAGACTTCCTCGCTGTTCTTCAGCAGCTCGAAGTTCTCGGCCAGCAGGCGGGCGACGTCGAAGTCGACGCTCGAACGCTCGCGCGGGCGGGCGAAGCGCAGGAAGCCTTTGATGGTGCGGTCGAGACGGTGGCTCTCCTTGAGCAGGATCTCGATCAGCTTGCGCTGCGCGTCGTCGCCGTCGACGGAGCGCGAGAGCATCTGCACCGAGCCGGAGATGGCCGCGAGGGGATTGCCGACCTCGTGCGCCAGGCCCGCGGCCAGCTCGCCCACCGCCACCATGCGGTCCTTGATGCGCAGCTCCTCCTGCATGCGGCGCCAGCGGGTGAGGTCCTGGAAGATGATGATGTAGCCGCGGTGGTTCCCCTCGGCGTCGGTGAGCCGCGAGATGGAGAAGCCGATGTAGCGGACCTCCTTGCCGCGCGCCAGCTCCGCCTCGGAGCGCATCCTCCCCGTCTGCTCGCTGGCGGCGGTCGCCTCGCGCCACTGCTCGGCCGAGAAGAGCCCCGAGCCCTGGATCGGCGCCCCCACCAGCTCCTCCTCTTCACGGCCGAGGATCTCCAGCCCGGCGAGATTGGCGCTCGTCACCGTGCCCTCGAGATCGGTGGTGAGCAGGCCGCTGTTGATCGACTGGATGACGTCCCGGTGCACCACCCGCAGGTCGGCCAGGTGCTCGGCCTTCTCCTCCAGCTCGCGCTCGGCGCGGGTGGCGCTGTGCGCCAGGTAATAGGTGAGCAGCGCCACGGCGTAGAAGCCGAAGCCGTGCACCGCCAGGTTGTAGCCCAGGCGCCAGCCCGCCACCACCTCCTGCGCTGATGTCGCCGGCCTGAGCCAGCCGTAGGAGAGGCCGACGATCATGCCGGCGTACATCAGGAAGGCGGCGCTCGCCACGGTGGCGCCGGCGCGGCGGCGCAGCAGCGTCGAGGCCACGGCGATGACGATCAGGTAGAGCAGCGAGAAGGGACTGGTGGCGCCGCCCAGGAAGTAGACCAGGCCGGTGATCAGCACCAGGTCGCCGATGAACTGGATGTAGGCCTGCGCCGTGGGAGAGCGGCGCAGCAAGCGGAGCAGGGCGATGTAGATCAGCGTGGCGCCGAACGTCGCGCCGCCCAGCAGCCAGACGACGCTGCCCGGCAGCACCTCCGGCCCGGGAGGCTGGGCGATGGCTGGTGAGGGCGGCGGCGGGCCCACCGCTCCCTGGGACGCCGGCAGCATCCAGATCTGGAACAGCCCGAACGGCAACAGGACGCTGACGATCGCCACCACGCGGATGGCGATGTACCAGCGGAGCTGACGGGCGAGCGGGGTCATGGGGGGATTATGGGCCGGAGACGCCTTGTTGAACGACCGCCGTGCCCTCCGAAGCCCTCACTCCCCCGGCCCCTCTCTCCCGGGGGGAGAGAGGGGAGAAGGAACGAAGATCTCCGCGTTTCTTCTTTTCCCCCTCCTCTCCCTTTGGGAGA
>DATBGJ010000274.1:0-4056 GCA_036558045.1 Thermoanaerobaculia bacterium | reverse complement strand
AGGACCGCCTCGGCGCGCTTGCGGTCCGAGATGTCGCGATCGATGCCCGAGACTCCCACGAGCTCCCCGGCCGCGTTGCGGACCGGCGACAAGGTGAGGGAGATGTCGAGCCGCTGGCCGTCCTTGCGCACGCGGACGGTCTCGAAGGGCTCCACCCGCTCCCCCTGGCGGATCCGCGCGAAGGCCGCCGCCATCTGATCGAGGTTTTCCGGGGCGACGATGAGGTCGATGGAGCGGCCGATCATCTCGGACTCGGTATAGCCGTACATCTTCTCCGCCCCCGCGTTCCAGCTCGTGACGACGCGGTCGAGCGTCTTGCCGATGATGCCGTCCTGGGACGATTCGACGATGGCCGCGAGCCGCCTCCTCGCTGCGTCGGCCAGCTTGCGTTCCGAGATGTCGCGATCGATGCCCGAGGCGCCGACGAGCCGTCCCGCCGCGTCGTGGAGCGGCGAGAAGGTGAGAGAGATGTCGAACCGCTGGCCGTCCTTGCGGATGCGGACGGTCTCGAAGGGCTCGACCCTCGCCCCCTTCCGCAGTTGCTCGAAGACGGCCGCCATCTGCGCTCGGCTCTCCGGGGCGACGACCACGTCGATGGGCCGGCCGATCATCTCGCGCGCCGTATAGCCATACATCCGCTCCGCCCCGGCGTTCCAGCTCGTGACCACGCCGTCGAGCGTCTTGCCGATGATGCCGTCCTCTGACGATTCGACGATGGCCGCGAGCTTGGCCCGCTCCTCCTCCGCCCGCTTGACTGCGGTGATGTCGAGGACGGTGAGCACCACGCCGTCGATGACGTCCTCCACCGTGCGGTACGGCAGGATGCGCAACAGGTACCAGGCCGAGCCGCCCTCCGCCACCACCTGCCGCTCGCGTGGAGAGAGCGTGCGCACGACCTCTCGGATGTCGCCGACGAGATCGTTGCCCGCGAAGCGCGGCGCAATATCGGCGATGGGGCGGCCGACGTCGGTCTCGATCAGCCGGAAGACCCCGGTGGCGGCGGGCGTGAACCTCTTGATGCGCAGCTCACGGTCGACGAAGACGGTAGCGATGCGCGTGCTCTGGAAGAGGTTCTGCAGGTCGCTGTTGGCGTGGTCCAGCTCCTCCACCTTCTTCTTCAGCTCGGCATTGACCGTCTCCAGCTCCTCGTTGACCGATTGCAGCTCCTCCTTCGAGGTCTGCAGCTCCTCGTTGGCGGACTGCAGCTCCTCGTTCATCGACAGCAGCTCTTCGTTGGAGGAGACGAGCTCCTCGTTGGAGCTCTCCAGCTCCTCCATCGTCGTCTGCAGATGGTCCTTGGTGGAGCGCAGCTCGGCTTCGAGGCGCCGCACCATGGGATCGTCGCCGCCGGCGACGGCCTCGGCCTCGGGGCCGGCCTCGCCGGCGGCGACGACCTCCTGGAAGACGATCATGAAGAGCCCGGGATCCTCACCCAGCTCCGGCATCGGCCGCGCGATGACGTTGATGCGCTGGGTCTGGCCGTCGAGCTCGAAGCCGACGTTCTCGTGCACCACCTCCACCCGCGAGGTGGCGGCCTTGTGCAGGGCCGTGCGCACGTCCAGCCGCAGCCCCTTGCGGGCCATCTCGATGACGTTGGCGGTGGGCGTGCCGGCCGGCGGCTCGAGATAGCGGCCGGTGCGCGGCGAGAAGTAGACGGCCTCTCCCGCCTCGTTGACCACCACGCAGGCGGGGGCGTAGCTCTCCAGCAGCACCGCCTCGAAGGTCCGCGCCACCTCCTGCTGCCGGGGAAGCGGCCGGCGCGGCGAGTCCTCGGCCGGCCGGTGTCCCAGGCGCGTGCGCTCCCCCAGCGGGAAGCTGAGCGGCGGGCGCGTCACGGTATCCCGCGACTGGAACATGCGGTGTTTCTTGTCGAGCGTGCGGAACAGCTCGGGCTGCCCCGCAGCCATCTCCGAGGGGCCGAGGAGGAGATAGCCGCCCGGACGCAGGGCATAGTGGAAAAGGGCGAGGACCCTCTTCTGCAGGTCGCTCTCGAGATAGATGAGGAGATTGCGGCAGGAGACCAGGTCCAGGCGCGAGAACGGCGGATCGGCGATCAGGTTGTGCAGCGAGAACAGGCACATGTCCCGGATCTCGCGCGACACCTGGTAGAAGTTGCCCTGCTTGACGAAGAAGCGCTCCAGGCGCTCGGGCGAGATCTGGCCGGCGATCGACTCCGGGTACCACGCCTGGCGGGCCGCCTCCAGCGCCTGCGTGTCGATGTCCGTGGCGAACACCTGCACGTGGGGCGGCTCCTTGAGGCCGGCCATGTGCTCGCGCAACAGGATGGCGAGCGAGTACGCCTCCTCGCCGGTGGCGCAGCCCGGCACCCAGACGCGCACGTAGCCGTCGGCGTCTTTGCCCCCGAAGAGCCGCGGCACGACCTTGGCGGCAAGGAGATCGAAAGTCTCCGGATCGCGGAAGAAGTTGGTCACGCTGATCAGCAGGTCCCGGAACAGCCGTTCGGTTTCCGAGGCATCCCGGTTCAAGAGCTCGACGTAATCATATACCGAGCCGCAGCGCATCTCGGTGAGCCGCCGGCGGATGCGGCGTACCAGGGTGGTCTGCTTGTAGCGGCGGAAGTCGTGGCCGGTCTCCCGCTGCAGGATGGCGCAGATCTTCCCCAGGTAGGCGGTGACCTCCTCGCGGAAGCGCTCCGGGCTGCCGCCCGGTGCCTCCCGCAGGCGCGCCATCTGCTCGACCAGCCGGGCCGGCATCTCCGCCACCGGCAGCACGTAATCGACCGCGCCGGTGAGGATGGCGCCGCGCGGCATGCCGTCGTGGGTCGCCGTCCGGGGCGCCTGTACCATCGTCAGGCCGCCCCGCTCCTTGATCGCCTTGAGGCCCAGCGCGCCGTCCGTGCCGGTGCCCGAGAGGATGATGCCGATGGCTTCGTCCTCCTGGTCCTCGGCGAGCGAGCGGAAGAAGCGGTCGATCGGCGAGCGGCGGCCGCGCAGCCGCGGCGCCTTGGCGGTGAAGAGCACGCAGTCGTCGATGGTCAGCGTCACGCTCGGCGGCATGACGTAGACGTGGTTCGGCTCGACGATGGTCTCGCCCAGGACCTGCCGCACGGGCATCGGCGTCAGAGGCGCGAGCAACTCGGGGATGAGCGTCTGATGGCGGGGAGAGAGGTGCTGGACGAGCACGAAGGCGAGCCCGGTGTCGGCGGGCATGTGCCGGAACAGCTCCTGGAACGCCTCCAGGCCGCCCGCGGAGGAGCCGATGGCGACGACCGGGCAAGGATGCGAGTTGACGGCGCAAGGCGCGGCTTCCTCCTGCGGCGCCCCCTCCTGCTCGACTTCGCCTTCCGCCATCGGACCTTGCCTTTCGTTCTGCACAGCCTCGTCAACGATTTGGAGGGACATACCAAATCCAAAGATCGTGCCAGCTACGAGCGGATGGGAAAAGGGGTAGGCGTCTGGTGCCGGAGGCGGGACTCGAACCCGCATGGTCGTAGACCGGGAGATTTTAAGTCTCCTGCGTATGCCGTTTCGCCACTCCGGCGCGGGCAAATTCTACCAGCCGCCCACCCTCCTTGTGTTTCGTCCGTCCTTGCGGTAGAATTTGTCCGTCAACGAAGCCCCAGGGGTTTACGCCCCTGGGGCTTTTCCTTTTGGGGTGAAAACCATGACCGACGACGAATTCCTGCGCCGCTTCGAAGACTGCACGCTGGCCAACACGGCGTTCCACCACCGGGACCACGTCCGGCTCGGCTGGCTCTATCTGCGCCGCTACCCGGCCCTGGAGGCGCTCGCCCGCTTCACCGAGGGCCTCAAGCGCTTCGCGACAGCCAACGGCAAGCCCGGTCTCTACCACGAGACCATCACCTGGGCCTACCTGCTGCTCATCCACGAGCGCATGGCGCGCGACGAGACGGATTCCTGGGAGGACTTCGCGCAGCGCAACCCGGACCTGCTCGTCTGGAAACCCTCCGTGCTCGACCGCTACTACGAGAAGGAGACGCTGGGCTCCGAGCTGGCGCGGCGGGTGTTCGTGCTGCCGGACCGGCGCGGCGTTCCTGCCATACCGAAATCGAGCCCAGCGGCGTGACCCGCGAGT
>DATBGJ010000273.1:0-2742 GCA_036558045.1 Thermoanaerobaculia bacterium | reverse complement strand
TACCGGACGTGGATCGCCCCGCTGATCTACGCGCCGCCCACGTTCGCCGCCTACCGCGCCAACCGCGATCCGGCGTTGGAGGCCGTGATGGCCGTCAAGTTGCCGATGTGAGCCTAGGGCCTGCCGAACTTCTGGTTCGCCTCGGTGGCGGCGTCCTGCAGCAGCGCCGCGAGGCTCGCCGGCACGGCGACGTCCGAGCCGTCGCTGAGCTGCAGCCTCGCCGGCAGACCTCGCGGCAGCCGCCGGAACAGCATGCCGTAGATCGACAGCGCGGCCGTGTACGAGCCGGCGACGGAGGGGTGGAAGTCGTCGCCGGCGTAGAGAGGAGCGTTGGGATCCCGCCGCCAGGCCGCGCGCCAGGCCTCGCCGGCAGGAAAGAGGATGCCGTCGACGTCGGCGGCGGCCAGGGTGTAGGAGAGGCTCACGTCGTCGAAGTAGGCGAGCCGCGTCTTGTCCGGCCAGACCATGTAGAGCGCCGGCCGCGCGCCCGCCTTGCGGATGCGCTGGGCGAAATTCTTCGTCCACTTCCGCAGGTCGACGCGGCTCTCGAGCAGCGACGACGGGCCCTGCTGGAGCACGACGACGGTCCAGCCGCCGCGATCGATCTCGCGCAGCGCAGCGCCGTCGCGCCACAGATCCTCCAGATTGGCGCCGCCCAGGGTGACCGAGGAGACCTCGAGACGATCCCCCTTGGATTTCGCCAGCGCTTCCACGATCAGCGGCATCTGGTTGGCATAGGTCAGGCTGTTGCCGACGAACAGGACGCGTTGCGCCTTGCGGGGGATCGGCTTCGCCTGTCCGCAGAGGAGCAGTCCGGCGAGGACCAGGGCGGCGAGGACCGCCGCTCGCCACAACGCGCGCCTGGCGGAAAACCGATTCTTGGGGATCACGGGTCAACCTCCTGCGTCATGCTTTTCCGAACCGTTCGTTGGCTTCCGTGGCGGCCTCCTGCAGCACCATCGCGAGCTTGGGGGGGATCTGGATCATGGTCCCCTTGCGCAGGCGCAGCCGCGCCGGCAGGCCCTGGGGCGGCCGGCCGTAGAGCATGCCGTAGATCGACAGCGCCGCCGTGTACGAGCCGGTGGGGGAGGGATGGAAGCCGTCCCGCCGGTAGAGCGGCGCGTGGGGGTCCCGCCGCCACGCGGCGCGCCAGGCCTCGCCGGCCGGAAAGAGAATCCCTCCCACGTCCTCCGCCGCGAGCGTGTACGACTCGCGCACCTGATCGAAGAAGGCGAGGCGCTTGTTGTCCGGCCATACCATGTAAAGAGCCGGCCGCGCGCCGACCTTCGCGATGCCCTCGGCGAACCGCCGGGTGAGCTCGCGCATGTTCTCGCGGTTTTCGACCAACGAGGACGGACCCTGCTGCAGCACGACGACGCTCCACCCGCCCTCGGCGATGCGGCGCTGCGCCGCGCCGTGGTTCCAGTGGTCCTCGAGGTTGGCGCCGCCGAGCGTCTCCGCGGCGACGTCGAGGCTCTGGCCGGCGGATTTCGCCAGCGCCTGCACGATCCACGGCATGTCGTTGGCGTAGGTCAGGCTGTTGCCGATGAAGAGAACGCGCAGGCCCTCGCCGGGTCCGGGAGGAGGCGCCGGAGCCTTCTTCGGAGCAGGCCGGCCGGGCCGGTGGCGGAAGGGCGATCGCATGGCGCGCGAAGTATAGTTGCTGCTCCGCAAAAAGGACGACAAGGACAACAGGGACAACAGGGACCGCAAAGACAGATTCCGTTCGATGTCCTTGTTGTCCTTGCTGTCCCTGACGTCCTTGTTGTCTTTTTACCTCTACTCTTCCAACCGATCAATCCTTCCCTTTGCGATCGCCTGCGCCGCCGTGCGGCCGAGCAGGCGCACGGCACCGATCATGGCGGCGAAGCGCTCGTCGCGCGTGAGGCCCTGCTTGTAGCGGTAGTAGATCTGCTGCGCGATGACGGCGATCTTGAACAGGCCGTAGGCGTAATAGAAGAGCAGGTTGGAGAGGTCGCGGCCGCTGCGCGCGGCGTAGCGCTCGGCGACCTCGGCGCGGCGGAGATTGCCGGCGAGAGCGGTGGGACCGGCGGGGAATTGCAGGCGTTCGGGAGAGTCGTCCGGGTCCACCCAGTAGCCGAGGCTCGAGCCGAGGTCCATCAGCGGATCGCCGACGGTGGCCATCTCCCAGTCGAGCACGGCCACGATGCGCTCCAGCTCTTCCGGGTGGAGCACGAGGTTGTCGTACTTGTAGTCGTTGTGGAGGAGCGCCGCGCCCGTCTCGCGCGGCTGGTTTGCGGCGAGCCAGGCGGCGGCGCGATCGAGATCCGGCACGTCGTCGGTGCGCGAGCCCTGCCAGCGCGCGGTCCAGCCTTCCACCTGGCGCGCCACGTAACCCTCCGGGCGCCCGAGATCGCCGAGCCCCGCCGCCTGGTAATCCACGGCGTGCAGATCGGCGAGGCCGTCCGCCAGCGCTTCGCTGATCGCCCGCATGCGCTCCGGCGGCAGATCGATTCCTTCCGGAGCCTTCTGACGGCGGAGGATGACGCCGCGCACCCTTTCCATGATGTAGAAGGGCGCGCCGATCACTTCCGGATCGTCGCAGTGGAGGAGGGCGCGGGGCGCTTTCGGGTAGGCGGCGTAGAGCCGCGAGAGCACGCGGAACTCGCGTCCCATGTCGTGCGCCGTCTTCACCTTCGAGCCGAAGGGTGGCCGGCGCAGCACCAGCTCGCGGTCGCCGAGGCGGAGCAGATACGTCAGATTCGAATGGCCGCCGGGGAA
>DATBGJ010000272.1:0-2665 GCA_036558045.1 Thermoanaerobaculia bacterium | reverse complement strand
TTGACCTTCCAAACGAGAGCCTCGTGGAAGTGACCGAGCAGCAGCACGTCGTGGCCTTCGGCGAGGCGGCGCTCGGCGTAGCGGCGGATGGCGGCTTCGGGCACGGCGGCGCGGTGCTTGAAGTTGGTCTGCGAGAGGCGCTTCTCCGTCGAGTGGACCATGCGGTGGGCGAGCCGACGCGGAATGTTGCGCACCAGGAAGCGGACGGGCGTGCTCTTCGAGAGGCGGCGCCAGAAGAGATACCTCCAATCGCGGTCGTTGAGCCCGTCGCCGTGGACGGCCAGATAGCGGACCCCTCCGACCTCGAACGCCACCTCCAGGCCAATGCGATCGAAGGCGTCCGCGTAGGGGCTGCCGGCGAGGAAGAAGTCGCGGTTGCCTTCGATGTAGTCGATCTCGACGCCTTGCTGGCGGAGTTTCCGCAGGGCCGAGACGACGGCGACGACGTCCTCCGTCTCGAAGCGAGGGAATCCGATCCAGGCCTGGAAGAGATCGCCCATCAGCACCAGCCGCCGGCAGCCCTGGCCGGGCAGGGCCTCGAGCTGCGCGATGAGCGGGCCGGCCGGGCCGCCGGGCCCGCCCAGGTGAGCGTCCGCGATCAGTGCGACGGACATCTAGACGATGGAGAGCTTCGGCTTCAGCTCCGCCTGCCGCTCCACCTCCTCGGTCACCGCCTCGGCGACGCGGCGGAAGGCCTCGGCGTGCGGCCCCTGGGGCTCGGCGACGGAGATGGGCACGCCGGCGTCGCCGCCGAGGACGATCTTGGGGTCGAGCGGGATCGAGCCCAGGAAGGCCGTGCCCAGCAGGTCGGCCGTGCGCTCCCCGCCGCCGCGCTTGAAGACGTCGGTCTCGTGGCCGCAGTGCGGGCAGACGAAGGTGGACATGTTCTCGATGATGCCGATCACCGGCACGTTCACCTTGCGGAACATGGCGAGGCCCTTGCGGGCGTCGATCAGGGCCACGTCCTGCGGCGTGGTGACGATCACCGCGCCGGCGAGCGGCACGCGCTGGGTGACGGTGAGCTGCGCGTCGCCGGTGCCCGGAGGCAGGTCGAGGATCATGTAGTCGAGGGCTCCCCACTCGACGTCGCCCAGCATCTGCTCGATGGCGCGCATCACCATCGGGCCGCGCCAGATGACCGGCGTGTCCGTCTCCAGGATGAAGCCGAGCGACATCACCTTGAGGCCGTACTTCTCGAAGGGGAGGATGCGGTTGCCGATCACCTGCGGCTTCTGGGTGATGCCGAACATCATGGGCACCGAGGGGCCGTAGATGTCGGAGTCGAGGAGGCCGACGCGGTAGCCGAGCTGGGCCAGTGCCACGGCCAGGTTGGCCGCCACCGTGGACTTGCCGACGCCGCCCTTGCCGCTCGCCACCGCCACCACGTGCCGCACCTCGGGAATGAGCTGCGCGTCCTGGGAGACCGCGCGCTGGGCCGATTCCTCGCGGGCCGGGGGCTTCACCACATTCAGGTTCACCCGCGCTTCGCGCACCTCGGGCAGCGCGCGCAACGCCTGCTCCACTGCTTCCCGCACCTTATCGCCGGCCGCCGGATTGTGCGTGGACATCTGCAGGTCCACCGACACCACGCCGCCAGCGGCCTGGACTTGCTGCACGAAGCCGAAGGAGACGATGTCCCGGCTCATGCCCGGGAACTTCACGGTCTTGAGGGTTTCCCAGACCTTGGATTCGAGATCGCTCGCCATAGCAGAGGGATCGTAACATGGGGGGTGCGGATAGCCGGCCGATCCCGCGCCCGGCGCTTCCGCACCGGGCTATTGAGACGTCGCTTCCCTGAAGCGAATCGCCCTCTGGGCGACGTTTCGTTAGCCCGGTGCGGAAGCGCCGGGCGCAGACGGCTCCTCGTCGAGACGCAATCCCGCCAGCTCGGCGATGCGGGCGCGCACCTCGTGCGTCAGCTCCGCCTTGCGCCGCAGCCCGAAGGCGGCGGGATCGATGGGCGCGCCGTAGGAGACGACGGCGGTGCCGGGGCGGATGGCCCAGCTCCCCTTGGGCTGGATGGCGCGCGTGCCGCGAATGCCGACCGGCACGATGGGCAGGCCGCTCTTCAGGGCGAGCAGGAACCCGCCGCGCTGGAAGGGGAGGAGCACGTCGGTCATGCCGCGGGTGCCCTCGGGAAACATCAGGATGGAGGTGCCCTCCTTCAAGCGTTCCGAGGCCTGTGCGAAGGTGCGGCCGGCGCTGCTGCGGTCCGCGCGGTCGACGGGGATGAAGCGTCCAGCGGCCAGACCCCAGCCGAAGATGGGAATCAGGAAGAGGCTGCGCTTGGCCACCATGCGCACCTGGCCGGGCGTGGTGGCGAGGAGCACCGGGATGTCGAACAGGCTGCGGTGGTTGCAGAGGAAGACGTAGCTCCTCTCAGGCTCCAGCTCGGGCGAGTAGCGCACCTCGACGCGAATTCCGCTAGCGGCGAGCAGGCTGCTAGACCAGATGCGAAAGACGCCGAAGGCCCACTTCCCCCGCGGCGGAATCCAGCCCACGGCGATGGAGACGATGCCGAGGATGATGGAGCCCGCCGCCAGGAAGAGGTTCCCGGTGAACGTGGCGAGGACGGTGAGCCAGAGCGGCGGGCGGCGGGGGATCGGTTCCATGGCGGATCGGGCGCCTATTGTAAAGGGGAAGCCTATCCCGCCGCCGTGTCGAC
>DATBGJ010000271.1:0-2725 GCA_036558045.1 Thermoanaerobaculia bacterium | reverse complement strand
CGTCCTCGGACGAGGCCTCGGGGAGATCGGGACGGATCGACACCTCGGTGGTCGACTTCGACTGCTCGCCGTTGCCCGCTGCGGTGGCCACGAAGCGGACGTTCCCCTCCGTGCCGCCGGTCTTGACCGTGAAGTAGGCCGTCTTCTCGCGCCCCACCGGGATGTCGATCGCCTGCACGGCCGGCTTCTCCACCGTCACCGGTCCCTGCGCCGTGAGGCCGATCTGGATCGCTCCCGGCTTGCCGGTATCGTTGCGCACCGTCACCGGCACCTGCAGTGTCTCGCCGAAGGAGAGGATGCGCGGCAGGGTGGGCAGCAGCACCAGCGGATCGCGCACGCGGGTGAGGCGGAAGGCGGAGCCGAAGCGGTCGCCATCGATCGCCACCGCCATGATGCGCAGCGCGCCCTGGAACTCCGGCACCTTGAAGGTCGTCTTGACGTTGCCGTTCCCATCCGCCGTCAGCGGGCCGGACCAGAAGGCCACCGGCTGCACGCGGCGGATGCCTTCCGTGCGCACGTACTGCCCCATCCCCTCGGCGCCCTCGCCGCCGCCCGGCGGCAGGTTCTTGAGCTCCGGCATGAGCAGGCTGAAGGTGTCGTACGAGGTCACGCCGAGCGCCAGCTTGCGGTAGAAGAACTCGAACGGATCGGGCGTCTTCTGCGCGATGAGCTGCAGGATGCCCTCGTCCACCGCCGCCACCGTGACCACGGCGTGCGGCGCCGTCTTCACGTTGATCGTCAGATCGCGGTTCGGCCGCATGACGTCCGGCGCCGTGATCTGCGGCGTGAGATGGTTCGCCGCGCGGTTCACCGATATCGGCACGGCGCCGAAGGCGCGGCCGGCCGAGCCTGGCTCGAGATCGCCCACCGGCCGCACGAGAGTCGCCGTGACGTAGGCGTTCGGCCGGTACTCGGCGCGCACGGGCAGCTCGATCTTCGCCGTGTTGCCCGTCAGGTCGTAGACCTGGGTGTCCAGCACGCGGTCGCGTTCCACCGTCACCAGCAGCTTGCCGGCGAACGGCGCTCGCACCTGCACGATGGCCGTATCGCCCGAGGCGTATTCGGCCTTGTCGAGGTCCAGCTCCAGCCGCGACGGATTCTTCATCGCCCACGGCGAGGTGCCCCAGCCGGCGGCGTAGAACTCGACCTGCGCCGAGGCCTGGGTTTCGGGATCGCTGAGCACCACGCGGTAGCTGCCGTACTCGCGCGGCGTCATCTCGAAGGTGCCGCGCCCCTGGCCGGCGGCGATGGGTTTGGAGGCGATCAGCACCGCGTCGCGCGTCGACTCGTAGCGCCAGGAGCCGCCGGAGGTGCGGCGCAGCACCGTGTTCCAGCGGTCCTCGAAGAGGTCGGCGCGCAGGCCGCCGGAGGGCACTTCCTTGCCGTCCGGCGACACCGCCACGTACTCGAACGCGGCCGGCTTGCCGGGATCCGCGAAGCCATACTGATCGCCACCGGCCCGCCGCAAGCCGACGTAATAGGGGTAGGGATGGACCGGCACGCGCGCCAGCGCCGCGACGCCGCGGCCGCCCTGCTCCTGCACGCGAGCGGTGATGACGGCTTCGAGCGACGACGGCACCGGCGTGCCCGCCGGCATCTGTGCCGCGAAGCCGGCGCGGCCCTCGTCGTCGAGCTTGCCCTGCTCGGAGAGGATCTCGTTGTCATTCAGCGTGCGGTCGTCGTTGCGGAAGATGAAGCCCTCGAAGCCCTTCGCCGAGAAGCTCGAGTCCACCAGCCGCACGCGGGTCTCCACCGGCAGCCCCGCCGCCGGCGCGCCGAAGAGATAGTCGGACTGCACCTGGTAGGCGAGCTGCTGCCCCGGCCCCACGGTGTCTGCCGGCGCCTTCGGCGGCACGATCTCCACCGAGATGCGGTCCGGCACGAACTCCTCCACCTGGAAGCGGTACTGGCCGATGACCTTCTCGGCCACCTCCAGCTCCAGCGTGTGCGGACCGGTGAGCGCGTAGGCCGGCAGGTCGAGCACGAACGGCGCGAGGCCCTTGTCGTTCGTCGTCACCCGGCGGACCTCCAGCTCGCGCCCCTGCGGATCGCGGTGGCGGAGCAGCGCCGGCATCGAGGGCGGGATGCGCAGCGAGCCGTCCCGCACGATCGCCAACCCCTCCGCTTTTTCTCCCGGCCTGTAGATGTCGCGCTCGCCGTAGAAGAACGCCGTATACCCCTCGCCCACCGCCTCGGCGCCGCCGATATCGAGGCCCGAGGTGTCGACCGCCATGGAGTCGAGCAGGAGGAAGCTGAAGTCGTCTCCCTTCTCGATCGTCACCATGTAGGGCGTGCCTTTCGAGAGGGCCTTGGGATCGTAGACGCGCCAGACACCTGTCCCATCCGTGGTCCCCGAGGCCAGCGTCTGGTTCTGGTCTGAAATCAAAGTGACCTTGGCGCCGCCGACGGGCGCGAGGTTCTTGAGAGACGACACCCAGACAAGGATCTCCCCCGGTCCACGCTTCGCCACCGCCCCGAGGTCGGTGAGCAGCAGCCAGCGCTGGGCCGCCTCGTAGTCGTCCGGCTTGCCGATCGAGACGCGGTAGAGCCCGGGCTCCTTCGTGTCGACGAACTTGTCGAGGTCGAGCGGATACACCCGCTTCTTGTTCTTGCGGCCGCCGACGTCGAGCGTCTCGTCCTTCAAGCGGTCGCCGAGGGCGTGGTTGAGCTCGCCGAACCAGCCCATCTCGCCCTCGTAGAAGCCGCCGTACTGGAAGAGGAAGAA